>MEHH01000196.1 GCA_001940755.1 Candidatus Heimdallarchaeota archaeon AB_125 | reverse complement strand
ATATAAGCTCTATTCAATTCAGATGCATCTTTAAGAATATCAAGCTGCTGTCTATCTGATTCATAACCTACACCTACTAACCTTCCATCACGGATTAAGAAACTCTTCGCGAAAACATTACGATATCTAACATCATGGGTTACAATTACCATTGTAGTCCCAAGTTCCTTATTCACTCCCTTCAAAGTATCAATAATGCTGAAAGTGTTTGCTGAGTCAAGTTGTCCTGTGGGTTCGTCTGCTAAAATGAAATGAGGTTGTCTAGCAAGAGCAATAGCAATGGAAAGTCTCATCGATTCTCCTCCACTTATTTTTGCTGCTTTGTTATTCTTCACATGCTTTAGATTGAATAATTCAAGCAACTCGTCCATTTCTTTTCTAGCCATTTCTCGAGGAGTATATTTCATCTTCATGGGTAGCAGAACATTGTCTTTGACAGAGAGTTGCGAGTAAAGATTTTTGCTGGTGAATTGATTCACAAGGCCTATGTTTTCATATCTGAAATTTCTTCTTTCTTTTTCAGTCAGTAAATCAATCTGAACTCCTTTTATCATAACTAGACCACCAGTAGCTGTATCCACTCCTGAGAGTATGTTGATTAAAGTGGTTTTACCTGCACCAGAAGGACCGATGATTGAGACAAGTTCTCCATCCCCTATGTCCAAATCAAGTCCTCTAAGTGCTGAGACTTTATATTCAGTTACCGGATCGTGGTAAATTTTTATTACATCTACACATCTTATCATTCCATCATCACTCCAGATTCCTTGGCATATACCTTGCGTAATTTCTTTTCATTGATAAGTAGAATATTCCCATGAATAGCGCTGGTGCTATTATGAATCCAATTATAAACGCTAGAGCGTTGAATTTCCATAGAAAGTTTATTCCACTATAGAAGAATTTCTTCGTTGCCCATGTGAAACTCCATAATATTGCGAATCCCACTCCTGACCCCAATAACAACCCTGGCAATACTCCAGTAAGTGCTGTTTCAATCATCGTCAGCCTTATGATTCTTTTCGTTGATAAACCCATTTTCTTTAGTCTATCATTTTTTGTAATTCTTTGTTGCAATATCTTAATAGGGTTGCTAATACTGACGAAAGCTATTGCTATTAGACAAATCAGCATTGAAAGAGCGAATTCTGCTGAAACAATATTGAAGAATGGGAATGTTTCAAATATTCTTTCATCACTATCAGTTACCGCTGAATCTATGTTTAGTCCCATTGTCTCGCTTAGATAATGAGCAACTTGATCATGATCAGCATTTTTTGATAGTTTTATAAGTAATCTATCCTTGTATTTTTCACTAGCTATTGTAAGAGTTTCTCTGATCAACTCAAAATTAGATTCTGTCATCACTAATGCTGCAATTCTTACAGTTACTCCAGGAATGTACTCTCCAGCGGTATAAAATACTGGAATATAATTGAAGATGTCATATATTTCGAATGTTATTTCTGCTGGTGGGAATAAATCTTCAAATGTATATTCATATTCTCCTTCAGCTCTATCATCGAAGAAGTACTTTGTGGCTAACATAGTATTATTTGCCTCTAAAGCACTGATTGTATCCTCCCACTTGGGGAACAACTTAGAAGGTGGAATGTATACCGTGTTCAAGAACTCCGTTATATTATCCATTAGATACACTGCAAGCGGATCAAAGTTATAGATACATTCTGCCTCATGTATAAACGCTGTACTTTCAACTCCTGGTATAGCTTCAATTTCTGGACGAACAGATTGGTTTACATCCATCCAATTTTTCACGAATATGTCTGCTCCATTATACATGTACGCGTCTTTTACATAATTGTATTCTACCGTTAACGGTCCCATAATTGATGGTATTGTTATTCCTACTATCAATAGGAATGCGAAGAATATGTTGCTGAATAGTTTGATATCTGATCTTACTTCAACTAAAGTAAATGAACCTATTGTTTTTCTTCGATTCCACGTGATTTTACTTAAAGCAATAATGAGTATTCCATGCAAATCTTTCAGTAATAATCCTATACCTAGAAGGGCAAAAAGGACGCCTAAACCAGCCAAATAGATATTAATCATTAGAAATGATGTATTTCCAGTAGAGGGTAAACTTCTCAAGTTTGCTTTGTATAAACTGAAGAAAAGAATTGTAATTCCAGCTCCTACTCCAATCAAAATTATGGTTGGGAGTCTAATTTGTTTAAGTAAAGTAACTAATCTTTGAGGTGTTTTCTGGAATGTGGTCCTCTTTGTTGAAACCTGTATAATTTTTGGAATAGAAATGATCACTAGAGCTGTAACTGTAAACAATGTTGCCCATCCTAAACCACTGAAGTTCAAAACTTGATTCTGTTGGTTAAAACTAAGAAATGAATCTACCTTCAATAATGGTGGAACTAGAGCAAATGATAATCCAAAACCTGCAACTGATGCAAGTATGGCTTCAAACACTTTTAGTAGCATATAATTAAACGCTATCCTGCTAGAAGACAACCCTTTTGTCTGGAATATTTCAATCTCTTGCTCCAAACCCTTAGAATATAGATCGTTTGTTTCAAAAATAAGGAATATAGCTAAATATAGGATTGGAACAGCCAGCATAAAGAATAACAACATTGAAGATTGAATTCGAGGTTCTAAAATCTCAATAACATCTTCTAATTCGTAGTAGAAATACCAATAACCATTATGCATATCACCCGTGAAATCGAAGAAATGAGCGTTTCCATCTTCTATTTCATCCATATCTATTTTCAATTGAGTAAGCATTTCTGGTTTAAAATCACTGAAATCAAAGTAGAGTTGAACATACGTGCTCACAAACATATAGTATGGATTTAATCCTTCTAAGTTCGCCCAAGCATTGTCACCAAATGAAACCATTCCTCCAAAAAGGCTTGTCAAAGCTTGTGCAGAATCCAATGGAAGATTATAATCAGTCCAGACTCTTTCTAACTCTGAAGGAGCTGGAGCATCGAATAATCCAGAAATTGTTAAGTTAACATGAGTATCTCCAAGCTCAGTATTGTAATAATTAACTTGTGAACCCCAGAAGGAAATTGTATCATTTACTGTAACATTTAAACTAATTGCAGTGGCAATATCATATTCTAACATCACTTCTCCTGGTGCATCAGGTAATCTTCCTAGTACAACAAACTCGTTCATGAAATCACTGTAATTGTTAGAAAGAGCTATGTAAGTAACTCCTCTAGTTGAGCTTGAGTTTGCCGTCATATCTTCTATCTCACCATAGAATGCTGTAGAGTATTCATAGCCACTTATAATACTCGCAAATACTTCTTGATCTAATTTGAAACCAGTTAATATTTCACTTAATGCTACTTTCTCATATTGTTGTACCGCAGGAATACTGACGAATTGATTAGCAGTATCATAATTGTATGTAAGGCTGAAGCTTGCATGTCCATCATTGAGTATGTTGAGTGTGTTAGTATATTCATTGAAAAGCACTTCTCTTTTGGAACTGTAGAGAGCAGTACTTGTAAGTATGATTAGAGCTAAAACTGTCATACTAATTAAATTCATCAAATGTCTTTTCTTATTCGTTTTGAATAGATCAAAAAGAGAAGAACTGAAATTTGAAATAAAAACCCAGAAATTGATAAAAGGTAAGAAGATTTTGCTTTTATCTTCATATATTGGCCGAGTAAGATAATTTTTGATTGTAATCAATCCAGTTTTAACCTTTCTTCTGAACAAAAGAACTACAAGAGATACGATACCGATAGCAATGACGATATAAATGCCTGAGGTCACCCAGAAAATCTGAAATTGATTAAGTTCTCCTACTCCTAAAAATCCAAGTTTTTTGAACTCACTCAAATCATAATCAGATGATACATAAAACGCTATCATATCCTCTTCGGAAAAACTTCTTTTCTCAAAATCCTCAGAGCTAACTAGCGATGTATGAGTGAATATTCTACTTCCATTAACTGTTTCATAAAAGTAAAAAGCATGATAATTATCTTTATATGGAACATTATATAAGAAAAACTCTTCCTGTGAAATATTTGTATACTCATCAGTTATTATCGCGACTTTGGATTTAAGATTGCTTCCAGAGAAGAATTCGATTGCACCTACATGAGGTTCAGAATTAACAATATATCTTGAATAATTTTCACCTTGTACTACATAAAAATCACTGTATGGAAAAACACCTGTAGTTGTGATGTTAAAGTCTGAAAACTCTATAGTTTGATTAATAGAATATTTTAAGCTGTAAATTTTATCTCCTCTAGCCATAGCCAAACTAAAATTCCCATCATTAGTTAGAGTAAATTTAGGATCAAATCCTCCTTCATTTAATTCCATTGAATTTGATATATATGAATCATTATATCCTTTCGTAACTATTGTACCATGCCAATGGATATGGGAATACATTGGAGTATAAATATAATAACTATAAATAATACCATCAGAATAATGGTAATCTATTAAAAAGTCAAACTCTGCATCAAGAATAAATTGATCCTCACGAACGTATGTACCATTTTCATAGAATCTGATCATCTCAAATTTTGTGACTGCAAGTTCAGATAAAGGAGGCCAATTCTGAATATATGCTAGAACCATAAAAATGGTTTTATTTTCTTGATAGTAAATTTTCATTTTTGGATAATTCATATTAGCATTATATGCATAGAATTCTTCATCAACAGAACCAGCTGTTTCTGTCCAATTATATCGGTGAATTCTCATTAATCCAAAAAATGTGTGATAAGCATAAAATAACTCAACTCCTCCTTCGATATTAAATATCTCGAAGTATTCTGTGTTATACTCCTCTATTTTTACCACGTTGACTTCATCATTTACCTTGTGAATAATCATGAAAGTATGATTTTCGTAGAAAATACGAGCAAAAAAGTGGAAATTACCCAATTCATCTACTATAGTTTTAGATTCTATACCTACTTCATCGCCTGTACGATTTACCAATAAGAACAGTTCATCATCTACAACTGTCTGTGCATTAACTCGTAGTTGCAGACTAAGTGAGACTATAGAAGTAGCAAAAAGGACAATTATTAATATTAAAAACAGTGATTTTCTTCTTCTCATTACACATCATCCAAGATTTATACCTTTATAATTTTATTGCTGAACAGATAGAAGGCGTCCATTTCATGTTTTTTTGAACTGCATTCTCCATGTGTAAGAATTATAGCCAGTATATATTTTTTACCCCCAAATATTTGAAAAGTTTAAATAGTAAAGCAAGTTGACAGAACAAGATGAGCAACTCACAAGATTCCATCAAGGCTGATTTTAATCAAGAAGATACTAAAGTAGAAGATGAAGATTTAACTCCTGCTGGAAGAAAAAAGGTTGTTTGGACGAAAAAACGAATTATCTTTGTTGCTTTATTTGTCCTATTGGTTCTAATCTCTGTTGCTGTTTTGATCATGATGATTATAGATAAAGACTTTCTTTACAATATGGTTAATGACTATTTTGTAACACCTCTTGGAACTATGGGCTATTGGTCTATTTTCCTCTTTCTAGGTCTAATGATTGTTCAGAGCTTGATCGTACCTATTCCTTCTGAGTTAATTCTACTAAGTGGCGGAATCTTGTAT
>MEHH01000195.1 GCA_001940755.1 Candidatus Heimdallarchaeota archaeon AB_125 | reverse complement strand
CAGTTTATAGAAAGAATTTTCAAAAGATTCTACAAGCTACTTCACTGGATAGTCTAATGTTCGAAACAGACAGTCCTTTTCATTCTCTGGAAAAAGATGTCAACAATGATCCGTCTAGTATCCCTATTCTTTGCAGCAAAGCTTCAGAAATCATTGAGATTGATGAGAAATTATTAGCTGATATAACCTTCAACAATACATGTAATTTTTATAGAATTAAAACATAAAGAAGTTAAACAAAGGATATATCAAAGTAGTTATTTCCTATTAGATATGATGCAACTAGAGTAGGATTAACCTCAGTTTTAGAAACTTTCCTCAATTTGCCTAGAGTTGCTTTAACCTCTGATGAGAAATTCGAACTGGATGAGAAATAAACATTCTTCAAATCCTTAGTTTTAGTTATGACTTCCAATTTATCATGAATATCACTAAAAAGACTCTTAGTATTACGACTATTTGAGATAGGATTCCATTTAGTATGGAAATAATTGAACAAATAATATGATTTGAATGATGAGGATGAATTTCTTCTCCATTGTATCCTTTTCAGTTCATCTGAATTCAAATGTTCATTTCTAGTAATTATGAATGAGTTAATGTGTTTATCCAAACTAATTGCTTCTTTTCTGATTTCGTTTATATTCTTAGCAGTTGAAATAAATCTAGACAATTCTTCAACAAACAAACCTGAGGAAGATCCTAAAGTATGAGTATCAATCACATCAATACTAATTTCTGAAACCATCTTCTTTGCAACTAACGCATTCTCAAAAACTACTGGAGTTGCCATTGAAGAATGAATACTTATTAAAGAATCATATTCTTCTGCAAGAAAGGTGTAAATCTCTACAAAATCCTTTATGCTTGGTGCAAAAAGATCTGCTTGATTGTCCTTTTCGATTATTGATAGGAGCTTACTTGTTTCTATAGTTTGAATCTTAGTTTTTTCTGTATGGGTTTCATTATTTGAGTCTCTTACTACGTAACCTAAGGGGTAGATGTGAAATTTAGAAAAGAGTTTTTGGGATATTTCAGAAGAGCTATCAATAACTATTGCAGTATTCATAATTACTCCTAAAGATGAAGATAGTTTGATAAATATTTCTAATCATCGGATTCTAGTTCTGTAGAATCTCTTAGATGTTCATCAATGAACTCTTTATAGTCCTCAAGATCCACTTCAATAGGCGTAGGTCCTTGCCAATTGCAATTTTCGTTAGAACAAGTGAAATGATACATTATATAAAAGCTAGATTCAATTTTAGTAGGAAAGAAGCAAACGGGACAAACTTTTACAATTTCGTCACTTGTACCTCTTTTTGCTTTAGCCTTCGGAGATTTATCATCAAGTGCGTCTTTTTTCTTTCTTCTAATTGAGTCCACCTTAGTTAGAATTGTACTTCAATATTATTTGCAGCAAAACCAGAGTCTTCAAGGATGCCTTTGATTTTATATCTGTGATCTCCTTGGAGTTCTATTCTTCCTTCTTTATAGGTTCCACCACAAGCAAGTTTTGATTTCAATTTCTTAGCTAATGCACTAAGGTCTACTTCATTGGGATCAATTCCAGTAATAAGAGTATAACTCTTACCGTACCTTCTTTTCTCCAAAAACACCCTAATAATTTGCTCTTCCTTGGCTATTTCTTCACATACGCAAAGATCCTGAGGTAAGCCGCATACCATACATAATTCGTCTTCAAGCACATATATTGAAAGGGTAAGATGTTATTTATGTTTTTTCATCTAAACTTAATTTTTTGACTTAATTTCTAGTATTTGGAATAAATAATTCTATAAAAAAGAAATAAATTAATATGGGAAACATATATTTCGCTTAATGAATGCACTAATCGTGGATGCTTTGGCAGCTAATGAAGGGAGAAGAAAATTTTCCAGAGATGCAATAGGAGCAGGACCACGATTATTAGCAGGCATATTCGAAAAAAATACTCGAGATGTTCGTATCAAAAGAGTAGAAAATTTTCTAGAGGATAATGGTGAAGTAAACGAGAGAATAGATTTATTTCTCATCAGTGCCATGTCAGTAGATAAAATAGCTGTCCAGAAGGCTATTAAAAAAATAAAGAATAACCATCCCAATAGCAAGATTATACTTGGGGGACCAATTTTATCAGAAATATCTATTAGTAGGGAAATCAAATTTGACGTAGGAGTTATTGGTGAAGGAGAGAGAATAGTAGAACAATTAATAAAATGTGATTTCAATTTTGAGATATTTCAAGAACCAGAATATTCGATGAATTTTAATATAGAGAAAGATAGTCAAACATTACTAATACAAGATACTAAACCTTTCAACTTCAACATATTTGATCTGTATTTTTCTTCTACAAAAAGAATTTCAGATTATCCTGACCATTGGTTTTCCAAAGTTTATGTTGAACTAGTTAGAGGATGTTCAAATCATTATAGGGGAGATTTAGTTAAAACAGCTGGTGGATGCAGTGAGTGTGGAGAGTGTGATGATCCTGATACAATCATTTCTGGAGATTGTCCAGAGGATATTCCTTCAGGATGTGGTTTCTGCTCTGTTTCTTCTACTTTCGGTGCTCCAAGGAGTAAAAAAATAGATCTTATATCTAAAGAAGTTGAAGAGTTATTGAATCATGGTGTGCGAAGGATAGTTCTTTCAGCTCCTGGTTTTCTAGATTTTTATCGAGGTGGTGAAAACAAAAAGATTTTCTCTCCAACAAAACCTTCAGCAAATCATGAAAAACTAGAAAAATTACTACAGATCTTATCAGAGATAAGGGATAAACAAGAACAAACTTGTAGTATATCTATTGAAAATGTTAAACCTTCACTTGTAACAGCAGAAATTACTAAGTTAATTGGAAAATTCCTCCCTAATACTTCTATAAGTATAGGATGTGAGACATTTGATGTATCACACAGTAATTTAATAGGCAGACCTTCAGAACCTAGTAGAGCATTGGAAGCAGCAAAATTATTCTCAGCAGATGGGATCTCCCCACAGATTTATCTCATTCACTCATTACCTGGAGAAACAGTAAGATCTTTGGAAATAACTAAAGAAATAGTTGAGAAACAACTCTCTGAGTATGCTGAGAAGATTACAGTATACAAATACCTTTCTTTACCTAGTTCTCCTTTTACAGTTACAGATGTAGAACTACCTAGAAAACGCCATCTTCTAGACATTAAGAGGGATGAATTAAAAGATTCAATTATTGAATTCAATCTTGAGAAGAAGAAGCAAATGATTGGAGAGAAGTTGATTACTATAGTTGCTGAAAAAGATAGAGTCAGAGAGAACACTTACATTAGTTATCCAATTTTTAGCGGTCCAGCTATTAGTATTTATTCAGAAAAATCAATATTAGGAAATACTTACGCAGTTAAAATAATTGGTGCTCTATCAGATAAATTACTGGAAGGAAAGATTGAATTTTAAAATCATAATCCAGTGTCTCTTTCAGAGATATGCATTAATTTAACAAGTTCCATATCTCTCTTTATTTTAATTCTTCTTACTGAAAATGGAAGGATAAACGCGATCACAATACAACCCACCATTAAACAGATAGTTAGAATATAATTCCAGTTTAATCCAACACCTAGTCCAAGAAACAGGAATGCTAGAGCAATAAAAATAAGCGAAAATAAACGTAATTTTCGGAAAAGTATTTCTGGTGATTTTCGAGTGTTCTCTGAATTCTTATGATTCATTAGAATTTTCTGAATTTACAGCTGTAAATCTTGCTTATAAATATAGTCAAGTTGAAAGAAAACTTAATATTTAACGTTTGCAGAATAAAATAAAGGTGAGAAAGATATTTTCACGTAAAAAACACGATAAAAGTTTGAAAGAACTATTTATAGATTGTAGTGAACTTACACAAAATGCGTTTCTTTCAATGCAAAAAGCAGTTCTAGCATACGTAGATGGTAATTTCACTGAAGCTCAAAAAAAAGCAGATGATACTATTGCTCTAGAAAAGAAACAAGATAGAGTGAAAGAAGAGATTTTTGAAAGAATATTTTCCAGGGAGACAATGGTTTTTTCAAGAGCTGACCGCATTCAAGTTATTGAAAATATAGATAAAATCACAGATAAGATAGAAATTGTAGTTCGTAAGCTTCTTCTCTTTCAGGTTGAGATTAATGAAAATCTAAGAGAAGGCATAAAAGAAATTGCTGAACTAAACCATCAAATCGGTGTTGAAGTCCATGATATGGTACTAAATGTTCTAGAAGATTTTCAAAAGGCAAAAAATAATATTACAGAAATTACTAATTTGCGAAGAACTGTTAGAGAAAAACAATGGGAACTTCAAAAGTTAAATTATGTTCACCAAGAGGATTTTCTTACCTTTCGATATACAGAAACTCTAATCAAATATCTTATGGAAGCAGCAGATAGAGCAGAAATATTTGCTGACAGGGTTTTCATTCTAATCAACAAATATGCACTTTAAACAAACTAATATCGGAGCTTAATATCAAATGGAACTAATAATCATAGCTGTTTTGATTTTAATGGTAGGTCTAGGATTTGGTATTGGATCTAATGATGAAACTATGGCTACACTATACGGCAGCAGAATAATAAAAACAAAATATGTTATTGGTTTAGCAGCAGTTTTAGCATTTATTGGTGTAATGTTTATGTCAGAGAGGGTAGGGAAAACAATAGGTGAAAATCTTCTAGGACAAGATGTAGAGTACAGTATTTACATGCTTTTAGCAATTATTATTAGTACAACAATCTGGTTAATTGTGGCTTCAATAACTGGTGCACCAATCTCTACAACTCATTCTGTTGTTGGTGCAGTTTTTGGTGTTGCTCTTGTCTGGAGTTTTGGTCCAGGGGCATCTTTCGGCTCCTCTATGGATTGGGGAACAGTGGGAAAAGTAGCTTTGGGATGGGTTATTTCCCCCATTTTAGGATTTATAGGAGCATTTATTTTCAAGTCTATAATGGATAAAATTCTATCTCGGATGCAAAAAGGATTAGATAGACTTGAAAAAATCGAAAGAATATTTGGGATTCTACTAATTTTAGTTATAAGTTGGACTCAAATAAGTAGAGCAGGAAATGATTCAGCTAATGCTTTAGGTATTATGTATGGATTAATCGAAACAGGACAAATCCCCGAAAACTTATCAGGGTATCTTGTTGCAGTGACTGCGTTATTGAAAGGATTAGGGATAATAGCAATTGGTAGAATTGTAATCAAAAATGTTGGAAATAATCTAATTTCCCTTAAACCTTCTGATGCGTTCAGTATCGAATTATCAACTGCCATAGTCTTGTTCGTAGCAACTATGGTAGGACTACCTATTTCAGGAAGCCAAGTATTGATCTTCTCAGTAGTTGGTGCAGGAATGGTAAAAGGAGAAAGACCTGATAAGAAAACTTTCATAAGAATAATTATAAGTTGGATAATTACATTTCCAGTAGCAGCTGCATTATCAGCTTTGATATATGGTGTAACACTCGCTATAATTTGATAGCGTATATGAATTTCATATTTAAAAGAATAAATTTGAGTGAGAGCACAAATTATCTTGCTTTAACAGGTTTTGCGATAAGAGAACGTTGTTTGATTAAAATACGATTTGAACACTTAGGGCATTTC
>MEHH01000194.1 GCA_001940755.1 Candidatus Heimdallarchaeota archaeon AB_125 | reverse complement strand
TTAGCAAGAATCATAGGACTAGAATTTTCTCTGTTATGCCAGTGTCCTCTTATATAAGAATGAGAATAATGGAAAGGCGACACATTTTCTCGCAATGAAATATTAACAACTTTTCCAATTTTACCAGAATCTATTGTAGATTTAATAATTGTGTAAAATGGAGAGTAGCGTTGCACATGACATACTTGTAATAATCTCTCTTCCTCTTCTGAGATATCTGCTAACGATTTACATTCTTCAAGAGTTGTAGACATAGGTTTCTCTAATAGAATATCATATCCTTGTTTCAACGCTCTAATTGTAGGTTCATAATGCATTTTATCTTGTGTAGTTATTATTGCTACATCCGCGAGTTTTTCTTTTTCTAGAAGAGGTTCCCAGCTCTCAAAGATGTTTTCTTTTGATATTTGATGTTGATTAACGAATTTTTCTCTTCGTCTCTTTTGTGGTTCAGCTATTGCAATAAATTTTATAGAACTTGGATTTCGAAGGGCATATTCTCCATATGTGTCCGCTCCTCTATCACCTGCTCCAATAAGTATAGCAGTAATTGGTTTAGTCATCATGCTCATCTTTTCTTAATTTGAGTCTTTTTGTTTTTTTCCCTTTGTCAATATTAGTAGTATTTCGGACCCAAAGTTTCCTCAAGATATTCTAGATCTCTAGTTGTTCTGACAAACACACCAAGATTTCCGATTCGCATATTTTCTATACCTTTTGTTCTCATTGCTTGAAAACTTTTTACCATCTCAAGTACTGTTGGACCTCTATAAACTGGTTGAGATAGCTTGTAACATGGAAAGAAAGCTAATAGTGTAGTAGGAATTTTTGAATCAACCTCATTGATTAATTCTGCAATTTTCTCGTGTTCATCTGTTTCCACTAATCCTGGAATATAAAGAGTTAGGATTTCCAAAGTAAAATCTAAATCTATTATCCTTTGAACACTTTCCAATATCTGTTTGTTTGAAGTACCACACAGCTTTCTATAAGTCTCATTAGAAAATGCTTTGATGTCTAACCAGAAGGAATCAACTCCAGCAGATGCATACTCTTCTAGATTTTTTGGAGTTAGTCCATACCCATTTGTTTCCAAGAGAATCCATAAATCATCATGTTCCGCTTTAATCTTTTTTGTAACTTCAACATAATAATCTGGCTTGCACATTATATCTCCCCCTGTAAATGCTACAATGTTTCTAGCAGGACCAAATCCTTGTGGACTTAAAATAACTTGATCTTTCTTGAGTTTTTTCGGACATTTCTCTGAAAATTCACCAGTTAGGATACATGATCCACAATGCCTGCAAAGATCATTAGCGTGCCATGTTGTTGCTCTCTCTCGAGGTTCAAATACTGTAACTTGTTTGTAGTATTCAAGCGTTGCTTCTGCCAATTCATTAGAGCTTTTCCAGATACCATTAACATGCTTGCTAAATTCGTAGGAATGACATTTCAAACAGCTGTGATTACAACCACTCTGATATATAGAAAAATAATCCTCTGGACGCGAGAGATGCATTGATTTAATAATTCTCTCAGAAAAACCTTCAAGCGACTTTCTAAATGTTACATCACAAGCTCTTTTCTTTGAACCTTCTTTAGTCTGAACAGTACATGAACCTGGTTGATATCCTTGTTCAACCATATTACACTTTTGCAAAGAAGATTGAGTCATCCAAGAAACACTAAAATAAATAGGAGGAATGGATTATTATTCTTTGTGGATTCTAAAGATCTTCAATTTTTTCTGATAAAATAACATTTCTTTTAGCAAGGTAGTCTATAATACTGTGATAGACTTCTGAATTCTTACCTAAGTATTCAGGAGGAATAATTCCTTTCTCTTCATATTTGCCAGTCAAAATTGCTTTTACAACTGCTGTACATGTATATCCGGTAGTTCTTGCCATTGAAATTATATTCTTCTGTTTATCATATTTGTCTAACATCTCGTAACTATATCGAATTTTGCCTTCATCTTTCAATCCTTCAATTATGATTCTCATAACTGTTAAATCTTCATCTCCTGGCTCCATTTTCCACATTTTAAAAAGAAGTTTGGAACTTAAATCTCTTGGAGATACTTTGATTCCTTTGATATCTACTTCTTGTATGTCAAAGAATCCTGTTTCTCTAAGCATTCTCATTTTTTCGATGTGTCCTGGATATCGAAGAGTTTTTTCTTTCATATTAGGTATATCAAAAGTTCGAATAAGTGTTCTTAATCCATCTGTATTGAAAGCTTCTAATGTTCCTACCTCATCAAATTCTAGCAATTCAGGCTCAGACAGAGCTGGCTTAATAACTTCTTCACCATCTTCAATATAGTGTGCTAAACGGATATATATCTCTATTACATCCGAAGGTGAAAAAGGAGCTTTATATTCAAATGGCCACTCTCTGACTTGAGGTAACCCTCCAACAAAACATAGAAAATTATCTGTTTGATCAAATACTGAATCTACATGACCTAAAATAATATTACTTAACCCAGGAGCAATTCCACAGTCAACAACTGCTGTTACTCCTTTCTCTTTTGCTAATTCATCTAATGAAAAAGGATCTTCCTCAAAGAATGAGATATCAACTACATCTTTTCCTTGTTCAATAACAGTTTTTAGTGTTTCGTAACCCATGAAACCAGGCAAAGCTCCAATAACTAAATCCTGATCTTCAATTATTGTCTTGATCATCTCTTGATTTGATAAATCAACTGTTACTATTTGTAGGTCTACTTTTTCTTGAAGTAACTTCAAAGCTCTTTCATTAATGTCTGCTACAGTGACTTGCACATTTGAATCTTCAGCAAGATCTTGTGCAATAACATTTCCAACTAGTCCTGCACCCAAGACAATTACTTTCAATTTTCAATCACAAGAGCGTAAAATCAATACAATATTAAAACTTTTCAGATATAATAAGAAAAAAAGATTATCAGTTCTCAGTTGAACTTTGAACTGGAGCTGGTTGATCCTTTCCTGTATCTGATAATATCTGTTCTTGTAAGTCAGGTTTCTTGAAATCATCAGTTTCTTGAACTTGTCTCATATTGGTAAAGAACCATGAGATTGCCAAGACAATTAATCCACCAACAATCGACCCCCAGAAAACAGGTCTAATAGCATTAGCTGATTCAGCAATTACTCCAGCTAATATCATTCCTAATGGTGCAGAGAATTGCGCAAGAGTTTGTCTTACAGACATGACTCTACCCATTTTTTCAATAGGAACTACCGTCTGCCAAATAAATTGACTTGAGAGATTCATCATAGGAAGTGTAAATCCCATAATAAATAATCCTATTCCTAAAAACCAGAACATTTTCACTGGTGTTAAAGAAACCATAAGAAATCCTAGATACGTAAATAATATCCCTCCTGCAACCCCTATAACTTTTTTATCAAAACCTTTCCAGAAAATAAATACAACAGATGAGACAATCATGCCTGCTTGAAAGAAAGCCATCGAAAAAGCTAGATCTGTTACTCCACCTTGAAGAGTAACACCTACATATAGATTCATTAATGTAAAAAGTGGTGTGATAAATAGGTTTGCTCCTGTGAATACACCAAGTAAAGCTAGTAAGCCTTTCTTATTTTTAATGAATACAATTCCCTCTTTGAAGTCAGTCCAGAATTTCGTTTCTTTTACCTTCTTCTCAATTACCTTAGCAATTTCGGGAATCTTTACAGCTAGAAGTGGAATCACTGCAAAAAGAAATGTTGCTGCATCAATCCACAAAAGATCAGCAATACTAACATTCGGGATAGCATAAAGTAAAGCTGCAACTACAGGTCCAATCAGAAAAATAACGCTATTAGTTAAAAAATTAACACTGTTGAATTTATTTAGATGCTTTCGAGGAACCATTAAGGGGGTAATTGCTTGGATAGCTGGTCCTTGAAATGCTTGGAACACACTTCTTATTGCTAAAACAGCTAACACGACCCATACTAACTCAAAAGGTCCTGTATTAACTAACATTGTGACAGGATCAGTCATTCCCAGAAGTCTGTTGTAAACACTCAAGTTTAAAGCATGATTTGAAAATTGGAAAATCTTAAACTCATACATAAAAATGAAAATCATTCCTACTGTTACTACTGCTTGTAGAAAATCAACTGAACCGATTAATTTCTTGCGTTTCCATCTATCTACAAAAACACCAGCTAAAGGAGTAATAACTATTAAAGGTAGAAATCCTGCTAGGTTTGCATATGCTAAAAACAAAGCACTTTGTGTTCTAACAGTTATCCACCATATAATTACAAATTGAATAATTGATGTACCAAGAAGCGATACTAGTTGTCCTGACCAGAAAACGATATAACCTCTAAGGTTATATTCAGTATTATTTTCATTTTCAACTACGTTTGTCATTTAAACCACATTAGTTTCGCTCGTTCTGGAGAAACTATGCTATTGAGAAATATATAAACGTTTCTCTGCACTGGGCGAAACTTTAAAAATGTTGATGAGATTGAGTTTTAGAGAAAAATTTGGGAATAGACATGAATTTCAGGGATGAGATATATTCTGATTATGTATGCGAAACAGTTGAAATAATCAGAGAGGAAGAGAGATACAGAATGCTTGAGAAACCAAATTTGGAACCTATAGTAGTAGCATTACGTAATGGACCTAAAACCGTTAATGAGCTAGTTATTGATTATAATGAAATAGTAAAAGAGAAAATTAAGAAAATGAATCTTCCTAGAAAAGAGAGTGAAGTTCTAGTAGAAAAAATGTCCAGACAAGCTAAAACACTTTACAAATATTTGAAAAAACTAAAGGAAAACGGTTTTGTAGTTGAAGCAGGTAAGCGATATACAAAAAATCAGAGAGCAGCAGAAATTCTCTATGGTCGAACATCAAAACTCTTTTTTTATATTGGTGGAAAAGAACCTTTATTAGAATCAGATTCAATCAAACCTTCTTTGAAATTTCTTTCAAAGTTCATAGGATTAATGAATCAAAAACCTAAACCGAATATTAAAAATATAGTAGAAATATTAGCCTCGATAGAAAAGAAAGTTAGTCAAGATTTGGAGAACTTATTTACCTCATATTCAAAGGAAATTGCAGAATTCTCAGAAGATATTACATATGAAGATTTGAGGTTTCTAATGCCTGCATTAAACTTTATACTGTTAATGAAGAATTTACCAGATTTTGAAGAAGATTTGAAAAGAAGCAAAATTATATAACCAAAAACTACAATTATTTCTTGAAATGATAACTGGTATAGATGTTGTTTTTATTCATGTTAAAGATCCAGTAAAAATGAAAAAATGGTATACAGAGGTTCTTGAGTTGGATTCTGGTTTTTTCACACCTGATTTACATTGGCAAGAATTCTCTTTTCCTGAAACAACTCCATCTCGTTTTGCTTTAGATAGTATAGGAGATAAACGTTCAGGAGTAGAACTGCAAAAAATTATGATTTCATTTAAGGTCAGTGATCTAGAATCTTATGTCAAAAAACTTGAAACAAAAGGGATTGAATTTCATAGATCACAGAAGATAGTTGATGTTGGACCTACACTCGTTGCGACTATCAAAGATATTGAAGGAAATTGGATACAATTTTCCCAACGAAAATAAGTTTAAAAATGTTATTTCTCAAACTCCACTCATA
>MEHH01000193.1 GCA_001940755.1 Candidatus Heimdallarchaeota archaeon AB_125 | reverse complement strand
AAGTACTACTTTGTAAAAGAAATCTCTGATACAATATTCATAAAACCAGATTATTGATGGTATTAGAATATTAACTCCAATCCAATCAAGAGGTTTCACGATAAATTCAAAATAGTAAATCTTTCGTAATGTTTCTTGAATTTTTTCAGAAATTTTACTCAAATTAGTTGATAACTTTTTAGCAAATAATTCTATAAGAATATAAGAAATAAGTATAACAAACCAGCCCACAAAAATTGGGATAAGTGCTACAGATAAGCTCTCTAGGGCGAAATCTACAGGTAAAGAAAATGGGTTGAGTAAATTAAAGATGGGATATAGAATACTATTCAAAGATAAGATGATTACAATTAAAATGAGAGGAATTAGCTCTGAGAGCTTCAATATTCTAAATGATTTTTGTTCAAAATATTTCCGACTTGTTTGGATATAAATCAGAAAAATACCTAATAATGAAATGATAGCTAGGACATAAACTGCTAAACTCGAATCTATAACAGTTGTTGTGAAAAGATACCCAATATTAAGTAGATTACTACTGAAAGGAATTACAGAAATTATTGTAATCCCGACTACAGTGAATAACAAAAAATTGACTATTGATTTGATTATAGTTTTCCCTTTCTGTTCAGAATCAATTAACTCTGTATCAATAGGTGTTTTTGTTGAAAAAATCATAAAACCAAGAAATACAAAAGGTAGCATTAACAATATCTGAAAAACACTTGCCAAGTTTCCAATACCCAGAGAGATTATTATGAAACCCAATGATGATGTAAAAAGTAGTATTTTTTTATCCAAATCTTTTGTTATCAATATACCAATAATCGTAGCTAGTATTGAAAACAAAATACCATACCATACAAAATAATTGGGAACTACTATGAGTAATTGAGAAATTGGTGTAATGAAAATTAATGAAACACCTAGAGTTATATTAATCATTATAGTATTAAACTTCCAAGCTGATTCTTTTGAACAAACGTTTGGTAACCAGCTGTGAAATGGGAACATTGAGCTACGAGCAATGATACCTAATAGAAATATGCAACTAAGAATAATAAAATAAGGTTTGTAAATGAAAAATTTGTATTGAATGTCACTTAAAATAATATCAAAATCAAAACTTCGAGATCTTCTGAAGAGGAGAATTGAAGATATTATAATTAGTATATCACCAATAGCGATAGAAACATTCATTGTCTTCAGATTCTTCTGTTCAAGAGTTGATAGTAATTCAATTAAAATCAGGTCAATTAAAATTAGAAAGAATAACAATTGAAAGAAATTAGGAGATAGAACTAATAGAATCGAAACTGCTGAATAAATCGACATTCTATCAACTTGGTTGACAGTCCATTTCTCTTGATTCCATGATAAATAGAAATTTACTAGAGCTACAGCTGTAATAATTGAAACATAAAGGAAAATTTGTATCTTTGACAATTGCAATCCTAATGTAAAATTATAACTAGAAATAGAAAATAATGTAAATTGCTCAGTTAGGTCTGTATTTCCTGTTGAATTGAGATAATAAATAGCTAATATAAATACCACAAATGAAAGGATGATGAGTAATGAAGATACTAGGCTTGAATATATCTTCTTTAGATTAGTTGAACCATCATCAGCAAATAACAGAAAACGTCTGAAAATTGGTAAACAAATTAAGATTGAAATCTGAGCAATAATCAATATAATTATGTTATTCAATTTCATCCCTCCTAACAGCTTTCATCTCATTTTCTGATGTCAATTGATCTCTGAAATGAAAAACTATGATGATTGTAGCTGTTACTAGTCCTAACAGCATGAATATAACAATATTTGAATCCATTATAGAACCAGAAACAAGCAGAATACCTGAAAGGAAGAGAAACAGGAAACTCATGGTCATTTGAAGTTTCGATTGCGCGAACATTAAAATTAGCAAACCTAAGCAAAAACAAATCAGACTTAGTGCTATTAGATAACTTAAGAATACCATGGTTCATCAACCCTTCTTTTGTTATGAGTTCGAAAATCTAGTATGAATAAAATAGTTACTAGAAGTAAAAAGATAGCTCCGATAATGATGAAGACAATTGCATCATAATTGTTATAGAACAGAGAAAAGAAAGATGTTTTCTCCATCCATATTACTTGATTTTCTGATAAGAGATATAGAATGTATACTGTAAGTATTGGGAAAACTAGGAGAGTAACAAAACTAATGCTTTGAAATCGTTTGCTATATATCTCAGTAGCTTTTTCAGTCTTCGAATCATATAAGCTGAAAACAGTTAATCCAATTATGAAGATATAAGAGAAACATAGACTGAATACGAAAAAAACTACATGTCCAATAGACAGAAATACAAATGAAAATGACATGAAGCTCGCTAGAAAGGCAACAAAACTCATACGGTTTGAGATTAGTATACCCTTTATTAGTAATCCAACACCTATGAAACTTCCAAGAAAATAATAAGCATCAGTTTTTAGTTCTACAAACAAAATTACCAAAATTGTAAATATCAATATAAGAGATATTTTCGAACTTAACCAAATAAATTGTTTAATCTTACTGAAGTTTGGTATAACAATTAGTATTGCTATAAATAAACTGAAAATTGAGATTAACAAAATAGAAGTTAAGTAAGGTAATTCAATCATCTCAATACATAAAGATGTAATAAAAAGAAAGATAAAAAGGTTTGGGAATCGAGAATTGTGAATTCTATTTCGTTCCCTTTCTTCGTTTCTTTACATATATACCAAGTAAGAAACTAAGAGTTACAATTGTTAAATAAGTTAATGGATCTGAGAAGAAAGGTGTTGCTACAAGCTCACTAATTGGTTGATTATCAGTAAACACTGGAACTGAAACATTATACCCTGGAAATGTTGGCATAGATGGCACTATTGGATTTCCTGCACCAAAAGTAGTGAAGTTCCCTATTGTATAATTTAAACCTAGTTGATATTTGAATTGAAGATTAACACCTTCAAATTTAGTTAAATTCACATAGTAAATTGGTATATCTTGAATAAGATTAGGAGTTAACGAATCATAAAATGGATCAGGATAATAAAGAACTTCCCATTTCAAAGGTGAACTTTCAGGAATTCTTAAACTCCATTGAGAGAAAACTACTATTCTGTAGAGTTCATTCATCATTGTGTAATTGATATGAACTAGATCGAAGAGACTGACTCCATAAAATCCATAATAAATGTCCATTTCCTGATCTTCGTCTGTATCGAATCCTATGCAATCCATATAAAGTGATGGAGTATCATAATCTCCATATGTTTCATTAAACCCATTTGCTACAGGATCAAAAACTAAACGTTTCACTTGATCACTAGTTATTCTCATAGTGCCAGTGAAATCCCATGCTTCTTCATCCTCTTGGGCTGTAACACCTATTGAAAGATTATATGATATAACAAACAAAGATGTGACCATTAGAGTTACAACTAATACAGATATCTTTTTCATCGTAATTTCCTCCTATTTCTTCTAACAGAAGTAACAACCACCAAAGCAAGAGCAAAGGAAGCTAGTACAACAGTGAATGGAAAATCTATTTGAAAACTATGAGTTCGAGGTAGAGAGGTTCTTTGTACATTCTGAGCAACAGTAATATTAAATTGAGGCCACCAATCTTCTTCAGGATAGGCAATATCTGTTGGATCAGTTTCATTTATTGGACCTGTAAAGATTGGATAATCTGGTCCAAAGGTAGTGAAATTACCATTTATAACAGTCTGATCTTTGTTTATTTGTTGCCAATGCCCTACTATTCCAGTTTGTGAAACGAAATTTGCAATATGAACTGGGAAGATAAGATGATCAGATACATCATATAATTCAGGTAATGAATATTGGGTTGAAGTTAGTACAACATTATAGATATTTGCAATTGCAGGTTCATAAGAAACTGTACTTGCATTAATTACATCAGAATCCCAATAAACATCATACCAACTCATTCCTGCTTCAGCACTTACATTGAAACCATATTTTCCTCCAAGACTAGAAATCTCAAAAAATAATGAATGAAGAGGAGCATTACGTAAAGGACCTATCCCATGCATAGCAACTATGGTAGTTATTTCTTTAACTTCGTCATCAACAGAATCTAAACAGAAAACAAATGTTCTTCTAAGATATGGATCAATTACGAAGGAAGAATGGTATTTGATACGATGATTTTGTCTGTTAAGAATTCCTTGATAATCCCAAACATCTGTGAATTCAAAAACTCCAGTTACAGGAGTAAATTGATGATTTGCGAATGGAACTGCTAAGAAAGCAAGTATTAATGTAAAACAAATAAGTTTATTCTTTTTCACTCTTTTTCCACCAATAATACATTCTATAAGAAGAGTTTTAATGACATTTATAACTTTTGCGCAATTGAGGTTTTCTAACTTATCCAATACTACCAGAAACGCAATGAAGTTTTGTAAAGCATTTTAGAAATAGTGAGTGAAACTTCTTTCTAATTACTTATTTATCCATTTTTTATCTGTGATATTTGAACAATTTAATTGATTTTTACTGAGTTTATATAGCATTTTAAAGATTAGTTGATGATAGATTTGGGAACTCAATCAGCACAATCAACACAAGTTCGTCCTCATTCTAGCTCAGCTAAGGTGATGAGAAATTATCAAGTTGTGTTGAAGTGTGTTGACCAGTCCCAACGAGAAGAGATTAATTACAGAATAAGGACATTAGAGGAAAGACAAACCACTCTCCTTACTCCTTACGTTATCAAAAAAGCTATTGACCTCTACCGATCCAACCCGAATGAAAGGTTCTTCATTCGCAAACTAGGGAAAGAAGTGGGGATGAACCCTAATATTGCTGAGAGTGCTTTTCATTGGCTTCATATAGCTGTCAAAGGTAAAATAGACAAAGAAAAGAAAGTGCAAGGACTACTAAAGTTCATGCTGAAAAATCCTCTGCAGTTAGTGGAATGGATAATATTTGGCAGGTCACCTTATACTGAAAGAAGCTTAGAAAAATTCTGGAGACTAAAAAGAAGATACATTATTAACCTCCTCACCAGTACGAGAACTCAAACCGATTCTTATTGGAGAAAAAAATATAAGCACAACTATTTAACTAATTTTCAACAATTCAACAGCCTCCTCCCAACAATTTCACAATCTGATATTCTACAAGCTCTAGATGATACAGTGTTCTACCAACAGAACGAATTCTCGCACATCTCACAACTGACCAAGAATCAGCAAGCATTTTTAAACAAACTCCAACTCTTGAAGAAAGAACAGAATATTGTAGTACCTTTCTTAACCTCTTGGATAAATAGCCCTCAAACTTCTCGATGGAAAAGTCTCAAAGAACTCTCAGAACAACTAGCAATAATCATGGGAAAGCCTACCCGAAAACTCTATTCAGCAGTTAGACAGATAGTCGTTTTCACACTCTTTGACCATTACATGCAGAGTGTCCCTCAGTTAATCAAGGCTCTCCCAGTGGAGCAAGTTGTCCCCCCACCATTTAAACGTAAAAAGAAAGGAAGATTACCAATCAAACTATTAATGAAAAAAGATTATGTTATCGCCCGTGAAGGGAATGCACAAGAATTAACCAAACAAGTAAATAAGCAAGGATGGACAACCTTAGGTTTTCTAAAGAAAGGAAAACAGAGGTTAACAGCTAAGGTTC
>MEHH01000192.1 GCA_001940755.1 Candidatus Heimdallarchaeota archaeon AB_125 | reverse complement strand
ATTACCAAAAATAAGAAAAAAAACTCATTTAAAAAATATTGCATGGGATAATTAGGCTGATTTGAAGAATAATTGCCATACCCAATCAACTAGAGTATGAATAAGTATTGCTGAAAACAGACCTCCTTTCCACCAACATATTCCGTATGCAATTCCAGCAATTGATGCTAGTAAAATATAGACCCAAATAAATTCTGGAGAAGTATTATTCCAGTGACTTACACCAAAGATAACAGAGGCGACAATTAGTATACTCCATTTCCAATATCTGAAATACTTTCCTTCTTTCTTAACAACCCTGTGAGTGAGTTGATGCTGTATAACTCCTCTTGCAATTAATTCTTCTGGAAGGGCAATAGTCATCCAAATACCAATAAATGAAATAAAAATCATTGGCACATCAGAAAAATTAGGAGCCCATTCCAGAAAATTTGTTAAAAGTCCAATAGGAATTGATATGATTGCAAGAACAGCACTCAAGTTTAAAGCATATAGAATTCCTTTTTTCGTAGGTTTCCAGTTGGTTTTTTCTTCAAACTCATTAAGCTGAATTGAATAGAGTATAAGAATTAGCGAACTTACCCATAATGCGTTAAAATTGTATTCTGAAGAACTAAAACCTGAAAGTGTATCAGATGTGAATCTTCCATCAAATCCAGTAGCAAACAGCACTACAGCTGCTATATGAAATAAGAAATCAAATCTGAAATTTTCAATGAAAGCTGGTATAATAAACAGAACTGTTGGCAGAAAATACCAAATTAAGTAAGAGATAATTGCTTGCTTGAACTCAGTAGCATAAATCCAGTTTAACAAAGGAAGGAATAATAGAATGCAAGAAGAGAGGATATAATATGTGTACTTTTGCTTTAGTAATTCTATTACATATTTGTTAATAGGTGGAATGAGTAAACTGAAAATCACTGTTAATAAAATAAAAACTAAGATGCTGTAAATTATGCTTTGCCCTAAAATAATCTGAGGTTCAACTATTACTACTAATGCAGATAATAGCGCAGAAACTAGCAATATTGAAGCAAATGTAAAGTAGAATTTCTTCTTATTGTTAATCAGATATTTTTCCTCCAACAGCTGCTAAATATACAACAAATTGTTCATCCTTATCAAGCCTAAGTAGATCATTAAATAACTCATCATGAAATGCAGCAATTGCACAAACACCAGAATTGATATTTTCTGCTGCAAGATAGAGATTCTGACAAACATGACCAGCATCTAGATGAATATACCTATAACCTCGTTCAACATATCTCCAAAACATTCGATAAATATCAGCCACCCAAATAAAGGTGACAGCATCACTTTTAACCATTGTTTGTCCATAAGCTGCTTCAGCAACTTTGTCATCAATTCCTTCCTCAATAATATATTCAACAAGCTTATGTTCTAATGCTATGTATCTGTATATACCAGGTTCAAGATCTTTGACATTATTAACAAGTAAAAACGTTTCAAATGCATGCCTTGCTCCAGCAGAAGGAACATTTCTTAATGTAGCATAATTATCTCCCATAACCTCTTTAACACCTTGTGTGGCCCATAACAGCCATGATAACTCCATTAAGGTCAGAGGTTCTTTTGAATACTTTCTTACACTTTTTCTATCTTCAATAGCTTTTCTTAAAGATAGATCCTTAACCTTTATCTCATCAGGTTTGGGAAGATCAATACTTCTCATTTTGTGTGCATATTCCATTTCTAATGGAGGTTGAGGAAGTTGTTGTCTTTGATCGGACTCAGAAACGAATTTGTATTCTGTCTTTTTCATGAATTCTTTACCAATATGGTTCATTTTCATAACTCCTTCTTAAATGAACAAAAGACAACAATTTCTTAAATATATGGGAGGAAGATTCACTATACAAATGACGCAACAATCATACCATAATATTCAGGACATCCATAAACACACAATTTGTTCTTTAATTCCGCTACTTCTAAAATTCCGATTAAGATAAGCATCTGCCAGAAACTGTCAGGTTTTGCTTGGTCAATAAATTCAGGGGACAAGGTTAGTATCTTTTCGAGTTCTGAACTCTTAATCCAGTTGATTATCTGATCATCAAAAACCTTAGATGCTGGATGAAATCCATAGGGTCCGTCAGGATCATGTGCATGTCCATGATCACAGCTTGCAATGTATACTGAGGTTATTCCCTTATTTACACAAACTCCATTCATCATCTTTCCTAGCTCAACCAAGTTCTCCCAAGGAATTTCTCTTGAGGGAGTTATTAGTACAATAGGAGGTATTACTTCATTATTTCTCTTGTAAATTTTATTTACATACCAAAGAGGTATCAATGTCCCCCAATCCATTTTCATGGTTGAATATTCCCCTCCTGCTGCTCCATAGTTCACGGCAACGATGGGTAGACTCAATTCTTTTGCTCGTTGATAGATTATTTTAGAAGTTTCTCTATCTGTTCTTACTTTTAACTCAGCTTTCTTTGTTTTATCATCATTCCACCAAGTTCCCTCTATCCACTCTGAAGTGATTAATCCTATTTGTCCTTCAATTCTTAGGTTATGAGGAGAAGCAATCAGGATAACTTGAGGATTAGCGTTGTAAATACTTTCTGCAACCTCTTTCATAGAATCAATAAGCTCTTTCCATTCATTGTTTGGATTTGGATATATTTCCTCAATTAAATTAAAACCATGAGGTAGAATTGCAGAATATTTGATACTCATAAATTTCCAAAATGGTCAGCATTCATTAAGTTTTCTCAAAAAGCATCAAACAATTACATAACCAAAGCTTTAGTTGTTATCATAACCGAGCTATTTTGCCAAAGTATTTCTAGATTGAAATCAAGAACAACTTCATTAATTGTATTTTCGACAATATCAAGATCAAACATACCATTTTCTTGTCCAAACATGTTGAAAGGTAGAGTAACAAAATTCTTACTTTGAAGTTCTAATTCATAGAAACCTTCATCTGTTTGAATTATTATTGTGGTATCAAAGTAAATCTGAATTCCTGAGTAAGTTGCAGCTGTTAAGTTCCCAGCTTTGAGTAGTTGTGTTTCATTTAAGCCATCTAATACATCAAATACATCATCATTTGTAAAGAACACAGAATTTCCAGCCCTTTTCCCAAGAAGTTGAATTTCTGTGATATTTATCCAAATCCTCTGAACATTTACAGTATCATTGGGTGCAAGTATAGAATAATCTAGATATAATGGTAAAGTTTCATTTTGTTCAGAATAGTCACTTGTGTAATATAATCTAAGTATTCCATCATCTCTGAGTGAGGGAAATAGTGGTGAATTTAAGAAATCATCTAATATTATCGCACTATCACGGACAGTCAAGGGGGTTGCAATAGATCCGCCTATGATTATTATACTCAAAATTGTGATAGTTAGTTGATTTCTTTTATCCATGGTCTCACTTTTTCCATATTATTATTGTCTTTCTATTTTTATCATGGTTTTTATTCAGTTTACTAAAGTTCATTTTTTACACGGTTATTAGGAGATAAATATAATCCAATAATATCAATGATGCAGCTATTAGTATCGATTCATAATTCTGACGTTTTGTAGTTATAGTAATTCCTTGAGCAATTAGCAGAGTTGACCAGAGTTTGCAAATTATGAATAAGATTGTTAACAAGATAGTTCCCCACTGAGGAATGATTACACCAACCAAGGAAAGAATTCCTACAGGGATAAGGTATAAGATATATGGAATTAATCCAGTTAGAACGCTGATAGTAATCTCAAAGTAGTTGAATTTTACTTTACGTATCCAGAGTATTAGTGAAATAATTCCCAAATAGACATACCAATGAGCAAAGGAAATTAGAGAGTTTACAATTGCTCCACCTCCAAATATTGATTCAATAGGGCTGAATCTACTGTTTGTTACTCCAAATAACCAGCAGATTACTAATAACAATATATGTAATTCAATGAAGCTACGAACTTTGGTTCCCAGTAAATAATAGAACATTCCAGAAGGAGCAATGAATTTTAGAAAATTAATCGATTTATCTTCTTCAGTTTCTAATTCTTTATCTTTGATCAGAGTATCTTTTTCATGAAATAGCTGAAATACTATTCTCTTCCCTTCTTCATTAAGTCTATAATAATTCTGTTCATCCTTTTCAATATAATTATCAATCTTCTTTAAATGGAAGTATAATCGACCATCTGTTAATACTAATTCATCTTTTAGCATACTGAATGAAATAGAACCAGATTCTCCAATAACTCTAACTAGCTCTCTTCGAATTTCGTTAGAGAATATCTTGAGTTCCATAAATGGGGTGTCTTCTGATTCCATCGTTAGCATAACGAAAATATACTCCTTATTAATATTTGTTCTACTTCAATTTTACTTTAGTTTTCTAAAGTTGACCATCTTTAGACATCTAAATAATAACCTATTCAAAATCTAGGGATAACACTATTACGGTTAAAATGAACCACAAAGCAAAAATATTTGGTCTAAGCATGATGCTTCTTATGTTAGTAACCCTCACTCAGGTTTCTGCAGATGCAAAAGTGCTAAATTATCAAGAACAGAATAAATTAGTAACACTCACTTATGATAGCGTGACTATCAAAGTTAATGCAGGTGGAATGGTTCCAAAGTTTCAGTATATTGAAGACAAAAGCGACTTTGAATTCAATGTTATGTTCAAATCTGTTATAGAATATCTGGATTTCAATGAAGATGGCGTTTTCCAATATAATGAAACAAGTATTTGGAAAGATGATCCTATGCCTCCAATGCCTCCACAACCTAACAGTCTTGCTTTATCAAGCGTAAGATGGGTTTTCGGTGGATTTGATGTTGAATACCTAACTGGTACTGATGAAGTCACAGCAGTCCATTTCAACTTTACATCAGACACTATCATGGATCCATTTTTCAGTGATTTTGAAATTGAATTAAGAGTTCATATGTACTTAGATGATACTATTGTTGATGGGTATCAGGTATTAGGTAAAACTGAACTCAAATTTGATGTTGCTATGAACAACTATCCTTTCCAAAGAAATGATACATATTTAGCACTAAGATTCGATATCACTCCTCTAAAACACACTTACATGTTAAACGATACTAATGGATTAATATGTGAAACAAAATCTAACACAACTGGTGAAGAATATAGAGTAGAGAGTACTGGTGATATTAAACAAATGTACAAAATTTCAGGAGAAGGTGTCGAAGGACATTTTGCCTACGCTAAACAAGCTAAATACAATGTTTCTAACACTTACCAATATAGAACAGTAAATGCCTCTCATGCATCATTGGGAGATGGAACTTTACAAACATATCTCAGCTTCGAGCAGTTTGAAGATGAGGTAGTATATGATCCATCATTAGGAACTGATGACTCTATTCTCAGAACTGGATCTTTGGAACTAGTTGTTATCGGAACTGGAGCACTAATGGTTCTTGGTTTAGTTCTCTTAAGAAGAAGAAAATAATTCACTCTTTTTTTTCCTTTTTTTCATATTACGCATGAAAATTCATATTAATAGGTAATCTACTTTTGCACAATGTCTTCCGAAATAGATTTCAAATCCCCATTTATTGGCGGAAAAGTTAAGCTAAGAGCAGTCGAAATGGATGATTTAGATGATATAATGGAACACTGGAACACTTTTGAGATGAGGATTGGTTTAGGTAGATACATTCCAGAATC
>MEHH01000191.1 GCA_001940755.1 Candidatus Heimdallarchaeota archaeon AB_125 | reverse complement strand
TGGATTTTCTACAAAGAAATCATAATAGAATCCTACAGGATCGATACTTGGTCCAATTGTAGGTTTAGCATCTGGAAATAAGTCAACAACTGCTCCTGCCATGACATGAGCAGCACTATGATTAAGAACATGTAATGCTTCTTCTGATTTTTCAGTTAGTATCTCAAGTTTAACATCAGAATTAATTACATAATTCAGATCAACTAAATCACCATCAACTTTCCCAGCTAAAGCAGCTTCAGCAAGTCGTGGTCCAATTTGCTTTGCAACATCTAACACAGTTTTTCCTTTTGATATTTCTAGTATACTACCATCTGGTAACTCTATTTTAGCCATATTATCACCTGTAAAATATTATTCAGATTGTTCAGGAGGACATTTTTTCTTCTTAACAGTAGGGATATTAAAAAACCGCTATATAATTGTTTCATATTCACCTAACATTGTTCTCATGTGAAAATTATCCTAAGCATTTAAAAAATTTATTACTTTCTCAATTTTCTATTTTTTGGACTTAGTATTCGTTTAAGAAGTAATTTTAACAAGCACAAAGTTAATAATCAACTACACTCCCCCAAATTTTAACTAAGAACAATAATTCTTTGTGAGAATATCAGATGATTACAAATGAAGAGAAAACACTTTGCTAGCCTATCGATATTTCAAATAATGGCTATGTTTCGTAGAGGAATTTTTTACTTCTTTCTAAGTATCTATCTGAAAGAATTCTTAGGTGTTTCAAACACAGAAATGACTCTCTTTGCAACCCTACCTATGATTGCAAATATATTTGCTCAATCTGCTATTTGGGGTAGAATCTCTGATAAATTCAAGAAAAGAAGACTATTGATAGTATTTGGAGAAGTGTTTGCAGCTGTTGGATATTTAATAGTTTTTTGGATCCACAACGTTGTTAATAAAGGAAAAGTTGGAATTGGTCACATTAGTGATGTGCTTTTTTCTCAATCAGAAGTATTAGGAATACTTGATACAGCATCAACATATGATGCAAATTTCATTCCTAAAATTCTTCAGATTTCAGCGTACGTCATAATATTCGGTTTTACAATAATTGAAGCAGGATGGAGTAGTAGTAACTTAGGTTGGACTACACTAATTGCTGATTTAACAATAGAATCTGAAAGAAGTAAAACTATGGGACTTTTGCAGTTTGTCGGAGGTATTGGTAATGTTCTTGGAGTAACTGCAAGTGGTTTCTTATATCAAGATGGATTTGGTTTTTGGCTCGGAAATCTATTTTATGTCTCATCTGGAATAATGGTCTTTAGTATAGTTGCTCTATTTCTAATACCCGAATCATATGCTGATCTTGAGGAAGATTATTTCAAAGAGGTTGAACAAAAAAGTAATCAATTGGTTATTGATGAGAGAAAAACGAAACGAGGAATTAAATCAGATTGGCCAATAAAATTGTTTATCTGGCTTATCATTGTGCTTGCTATTGTGAATATTGGGGGAAACAGTATAAACCAAATGATTCAGATTCATGTTAGACTCCCAGATACTTTTAGAGCATCGGATTCTATTGTAGCGGGATTGCGGAATACGAGCAGCATTACAATGATAATAGGTGGTTTAGTTATTGGATTTCTTACAAGTAGATTTGGTGATGGAAATATGCTTCTTGTAGGTTTTCTGTTTGCATTCCTAGGTACAATTTTTCTACCTGTAGTGCCATCAATAGCTATTTTCTTCGTTTATATGGCTTTTAAAGGTGCTTCAAGAGTATGGATTCAAACTACTGCATACTCAATGGTTAATAGAGTTGTACCACTTGAAAAACGAGGAAGAATGATGGGTTACTATAATGCAGCATTTTATTTATCTTGGGGAATGGGGGGAACTTTAATAACTGGACCTATAGCTGATGCAATAGTTGGTTCTAATTTTGCAGTAATAATTACATATACAGTCATTAGTTTATCTGTACTTGGAATTCTTTTCTATATACTAGTTGATAAATTAGCAAAATTTAGACTAAGAAGAAAATCGATTTATTTCTCTTCCTTGGGACTATTTTCAGCTGGATTTGCAGTTCTAATAGCATATATTTCCAAGCCTATTACCAATATTTTGATAAATTCAGGAAACACCGATTCTTATGCATATAAAATAACGTTCTATGTTGCCGCTATTCTAATTGCTATTGGGATTATTGTTTATACATTGTTTAGACCTAAAAACTTCAATAAACTGACAAAAGATACAGTTATGCTGAGTGAATAATTATGTTAATTGGAAGAGTTAAGTATCAAGAAAAAATCATACCAGTTGTTTTTGACAAGAAAAAAGGGAAAGTCTTCGAAATCTTTACTGAAATTGAAGAAGTTATTGAAAATTTTGATGCTTCTGTTGAAATAAGTTCTACAGGCATTCCAATTGAGGATGTAGATATCTTGATACCAATTAATCCATCAAAAATCATAGGGATAGGAAGAAATTATGTTGGTCATGTTAAGGAATTAGGTAACGAAATTCCAGAAGAACCAGTGATATTCTTCAAACCTCCAAGTAGTTTAACAAATCACAATGGTAAGGTAATTTACCCCCCTCAAACTAATAGACTTGAATACGAAGGAGAACTTGCTCTTGTTATGAAAAGAAAAACTAAAAATGCTTCAGCTGAGAAAATAGAAGAAAAACCGGATTTCTATTTTGCTTATACCTCGTTTCTGGATATGACTGCAAGAGACATACAAAAAACTGAAGATGTTTGGGCTAAATCAAAAGGATTTGATACTTTTGGTCCACTAGGTCCTTGGATAAATTTAGATCCCCTACCTGATTCCTTAGAAATTAAGACCTTTCTTAACGATGAACTTCGTCAAGAAGATAATATTAGCAATATGATCTTCAAACCAGCTTTTCTAGTTGAATACGTCTCAAAATATATGACATTAGAAATAGGAGATATTATCATCACTGGAACTCCAGAAGGAGTAGGTACTGTTGATGACGGAGATAAAATTAGACTAGAAATAACAAATCTGGAAAATCTTGAGATAGAAATTAAGAAATGAAATATCCAATGAATTATTCAATGAATTCATAATTCTGTATCTTTGGACTTTTTTGTTGTACCATTTTTGTTAGTAAATCTTCACCTTCTGCTTTAATAACTCTTAAGGGAATCTTAGGGAATTTACTATGGTTTGAAATGACTCTTGTCTCCATAAATGTAACAGCTTTAATATCATCTAATAATGCTTTTAGAGCTGCTTGAGTACCTGCATTTTTTGACCCTGCACACAGAATTATTACCTTTGATTTATCCCAAGGATTTGGTATAAGTGCGAGTAATCCTGAAAGCAAACCTATTGGAGATTCTTCACTATAGGTAATATCAGTTAACTTACTGTAGATGTTCTTACTCGAAGGTGTTAGAAATTTAATGGGTAAACTCTCTCCATACAATTCCATTATTTCTGAAGTAATTCTATTTACGGCCCCTGAACCAATTACCAATAAATTCTCATTCTTTGCTGGACCAGCTTGATAGTCAAGTACCGAATTTATCTTAATATCTTCAATTGGTATTTTTTTGTTTCTGTAACCCCAATATGACAGCATCTGTGAGATTTCAGGGATATTAAGCCCATCAATAGTATTAGCAGCTTCAGTCATCCATGAACCAAAAACAATTGCTAGTTGAAGTGTATCTCCTTCGATTAAACATTCTGGAAAATCATTCCATGTTGATACAAAATCTAAAGCAAGTGTTGAAGGTCTTTCAAGATCTTTGAATTCCTGTAATAAGCTTCTGAAAAATTCACTTGAAACGATTTCATGATTTGGTGAATAGAAAATTCTGGTTGATCCTCCGAATTTAACTTCTTTTTTTACTATTAGTTGTAACTCAGTTAGCCTGTCTAATATATTATAGAGAGTACTTCGATTTTTTATTGGAAGATTATCTAACAATTCAGCTGCTGAAACAGCTTTGGAGAAAGAGATTATCTGTGATAAAACCATTCTTCTTGAAGTTTCGGAGAGATAATCCCGAATTTCTTCTTGTTCAACCATATAAATTACATTATCAGTATTCTATCTAAATATTACTAAAGAATCGCTAGAAAACTTCTTTGTAGTATGAACTGAAAAATTAAAAACAAGCTTTGAAATACACTATTTGAACAATATGCAGATAACAGAAAATGATGTTATACCTATTTTAAAGAGATTAGTTCAAATAAAAACAGAAAATCCACCAGGAGATACTATTGAGGCAGTTGAATATCTAGTTGAAGAATTTCAACAATCAGGCATTAAAAGTCAAATTCAGGAGTATGCCAAAGGAAGAGCCAACATTATCGCAGAATATGGGGATGCAGAAGAAACGATAATTTTGACTGGTCATCTAGATACAGTTCCTTCAGGGAATGAGAATAAGTGGAAATTTCCTCCTTTTGAAGCAAGGGAACATGAAGGCAAAATTTTTGGTAGAGGAACAACAGATATGAAGGGTGCAGTTGCAGCTTTTGTAGCTGTTGTGAAAAAACTCAAAGAAAATCAAATAAAATTGAATAAAAAAATCATCTTTCTTGGAACATCTGATGAGGAAATAGGAATGGATGGATCTCTAGAAGCGAAGAATAGAGGAATTATGGAAGGGTGTAGTTTTGTTGTTATTGGAGAACCCACAGAATTGCAAGTTGGTGTTGCTGAAAAAGGTACTTTGTGGGTAATTATGAAGGTAAGAGGTGAATCTGCACATGGATCTACTCCTCATTTAGGGATTAATGCAATAGAAGGAGCTGCAAAATTAATACCAAAAATGAAGGATATTATTCCTGATTTTGAACATGAAATTTTAGGAAAATGTACCTTGAATATAGGAAAAATAACTGGAGGTACACTAATCAATGTTGTACCAGAATACTGTGAATTTAGGTGTGATTATAGATTAGTTGCAGATAATCTAAGAGAGGGTGTAAAAGGCGATTTAACAAACTTAATTGAAGATTTCAATAGAAATAATGAAGCAAAAGTAGAAATGGAAATCATTCATGAAATTCCAGCTATTGAACTGGGAGAGAGGAACCAGTTCTTTGAATCTCTAAAGAAGAAAGCTATAGAAGCAGGTAAAGAAAGTATAATTGGAGTAAATTATGGGACAGATGGAGCTATGCTAATTCCGGATTATGATACTCCATTTGTAATCATGGGACCTGGTAAGCTAGATCAATTACATGTAACTGACGAATATACAGAAAAACAAGAAGTAATTGATTATGCAAATTTAATTTATGATGCGATTATTGAGAATTTTGAATAATCAACTCCCTATTCTTTCTTTTCCTTCTTTAAATGGAAAGCTTTTAATGAAATGTTTCCCATACTTCTGTGAGAGAAATTCAGGGGTATAAATGAATTCTAAGTATGATATTTCGGAAACTTTCAAAGAGAAAAGACAAAGAAAGGAAGAAATTGCTAAATCTTTCAGGGAAGAAGTCTATTCGTTATTAAAATCAGATTCTGCACTAATCAAAAGTGTAGAGGATGCAGTTCTAGAATGTCATCAAGAACGATTTTAAAGAGAAAAGAAAGGAAAAATCTCAAACACATATAGAGCTGAGATTTATTCCTTATCTGAAGTAGATTCAGAGATTACAAAGCTGCAGTTATGGAATGCCTTAACTATGGATGAGTTATTCTCTTCTCAAAAACTTTAGATTGTTCTCAAGAAGAC
>MEHH01000190.1 GCA_001940755.1 Candidatus Heimdallarchaeota archaeon AB_125 | reverse complement strand
ACATAGATCCCAGTTATCATGACGATAAGAGTGAAGGAGAAATAGAAGCTCTTGTAAAAAAATCTAAAGAAGATTTAGAAAGATTCGAAAGAGCTAATTCAGAAGTTTTTCGTGAGGCTTCACGTTATGTAGATTCTCATGTTCTTTCTACAGATAAAGTAGATGTTTTCAAAAAAGAGCTAGCTTCTTTTGGAAAAGATACCGGTATGTTAATGATCTACATGCCTACAAAACACTCAAGTTTGTATGGTTTCTTCACAGATTTACTTGAAGATTCAGATATCTCTATGCCAATTCTAATTGCTAAAAGAAAAATAGTGATTAAGAAAGAAGAGGTCAAGGAAGAGGTAGAAACAGAGGTAGAAGAAGAAAAAGAGGTAAAAGAAGAGATAGTAATTCCTAAGGAAGAAGAGGAAGAAGAGGAGAAAATAGTCATTGATAAATCCTTAAAAGAATCGATAAAAGAAGAAGTGAAAAAGGACATCTTAGGGATAACTGATAAGGAAAAAGAAGAAGATAAAGTAGCAGAAGAGGAAGATGAAATTCCTGAGATTAAAAAAGATAAGAAAGTTAAAGAAGTTATAGAAAAAGAGGAAGAAGAGGAGGAAGAAGAAATGACAGAAATGGACGAAATCAAAGAAGAAGTAAAAGAAGAAGTCATTGAAAAGATTAAGAAAGAAGTCGTCAAAGAAGTTAAAGCTGAACCAAAGAAAGAAGTAAAGAAGGAAGTAACTAAAGAGCTGAAATCTGAAGAAAGCATGGAAGAGCTAAAGGAGACGATTATTGAAGAAATCAAAGAAGAGATCAAAGAAGAGATCAAGTATGAATTAAAGAAAGATCTCAAAGAACCCAAGAAAGAATTAAAAGAAAAAGTCATAGAAGAAATTAAGGAATTAAAAGTCCCAGATGAAGAGGAAGAAGTGGAAGAAATTTCCGAAGAAGAAAAGAAAGAGGAAGAAGCTGTCGCTTCCAGAAATGACTTTGAATAAAATAGAATAAATATTACCGTTTGATATGCAAAATCAAACCTTAATAAAACCAAGAGAGTCTTGGTTTAAAACTAAAATGAGAATGAGTTATATTGGTGATTAGTTGGCAAGTGTACTAGATAATTATGGATGGATAGCAACAATCGTAATAGTACTCATTGTCCTCGCAACAATACTGCTGCTTATGAAAGAGGGAGTAGATGCTACTAAAATAACTGTTACTGGTGCTGTTATAGTTTCTTTAATCTACATGTTTTTTATGAATTGGGAAATAGGATTTGAAGAGAATCTAAGCTATGAAGCTGTACCACATAATTTTCTAGAGGCTTTAGCTAGAACGATCAATGTAGAGGCTATACTTATTATTTTCTCAGTTAGTATAATTGTTGCAATAACTCGTGGAGCTGGTTTCTTTGATTTCATCTCTCTTTCTATTGTTAAATTAACAAAAGGTGATCCAAGAAAATTGATGATATCATTAGGAGGATTAACTTTCTTTGTATCAATGTTCTTTGATAATCTATCAGCAATAATTCTTTTAGGTTCTTTGACTGTTGTAATCTGTAGACAACTTGAATTGAGATTAAGACCCTATGTTTTGTTTGTGGGTATTAACACAATCATTGGTGGACTCCCTACTCCCGTTTCATCATTACCAAATATTATTTTCTTTAATCTACTTAAACCAGGCACATTAGCAAAAGATATTAGCTTTATTTCATTCATGGGTTATATGCTTCCCATATCGATATTCTTCTTTGGGATTGCTACTGCTTTCTTTTTCTTTATCTATCGCAAAGATATAATGATAGAAGTCCCTGATGAGAAAAAAGAACAGTTACGAAGAATCAATCCTTGGACAGGTATCGAAAACAGAATGAATATCTGGAAATCAGTTATTCTCTTAGGATTGCTTTTTGCCGGCTTCTTGCTGACCAGCATTCAAGTTGATGCTACATTAATAGGAGCTGTGACAAAACCTATGAATTCCATTCAGGAGATTTCTACTAGCACTCATGGTTTTACGAAAACAATTTTTGAATTCCCAGATGTAGCATTCGTTGCATTAATAGTGGCAATTGTAGGCATTTTTCTCTTCAAAGCTGATTTGAAACAATATCTTGAAGAAGGAGTAGAGTGGGAAATGATTGTTTTCTTCATAGCACTTTTTGTTTTAATGGGTGTTCTAACTGCTTCTGGAGCATTGTCACCACTAACTAACATTATGACTCGTTTCTTAACAACGGACCCTGCAACAGGAAATATAGCAATTGGTGGTCAATTGATAGTAGCTGTAATTATTGGGGTTGTAGGTTTACCAATAACAGGTTTTCTTAATGGCTCATCAGCAGCTTTAATTTTTTCATATATCTTCCAAACCTTACCAACTGGTATTCTTCCAGGGCTTTGGATTGGATTTGTTTTAGGAGGAAATATAGGAGGTTCTCTCTCCCCCTTAGGTTCAATTACTATTTTGATGACACTTGAAATACTAAATCGAGAAGGAGATAGAATGTCCTTTCTACAATATATATGGAAAATGTTACCTCTAACATTATTGTTTGCTGTACTTAGTATAGGCTATTCTTTGTTTTTGATCGGAGTAGGATTATAGTAAACTGCTAGATTAGTTTACTAGAAAAAATGAATTTACCAGAGTTTTAACACATTGGTATTACTATAAATAAAGCAGTAATAAAAATTATACCAGAACTTAGTATAGCAGCTAACAGCGCTGTAATCAGATTAATTTCTTTCCTAAGATAAAGATAAAGAATGTAAAGAACATTGAATACTGGAGCAATCACAAAAATTACTGTAATAGAATTTACGAAAGGTAACATACCTCCACCGCAACCCACACCAAAATCTATCCAAACAAGTTGGGAATAGAGATAAGGAAGCATACTTACCCATGCTTGAGCTACAAAAAACAAAAACATTAATTTCTCATTGTTTTTGAAAAAATTAGTTCTGGTTTCAAGAACTTTCTTCTTCTCTGTTGTGCCTCCTTGCTGCTTGTGAATGACCATATCAAAAGTACTATTAGTTTGAAAGCTTAAATAGTTTAGCTTAATTTTTCGAGAATTTAGAATAAAACAGAAAAAGATAGCTTCAACACATTGGTATAACCGCTATTCCACCTAACAATATTCCAGCAGATATTAGTAAATTAATTGAAGCTAAAAGGATAGCTTTCTTCGAACTAACATTGATATTCTCTCTTGAAATTATTGTATATCCATAGTTAATTAGATGTGCTATTCCGAATACTATAGGTGCAATTGTTACATCTATCTGACCATAACCACAAGGACCAAGTCCAAAGTAATAGTATGAAAATATCCAAGAGACTATTGAGATATAAATTTGTGCAAAAACAAAAAGCCCTATTGCTTTTGAATTTTCAGTGAGATCTTTAGAAGAGGATGAAGATTTTTTTACCTCTTGTCTCTCTGTAACTATCATCTAATAGCTAAGCTACCAATTGAAATTAAAAAGGATTTTGAAGAAGGATAGACTAGTTTTTCTCCATCCAGGTTCGACCATCCCAGTGGGTCATGCCTTTAGTAGACATACCATCAGGTTTTTTTCCTTCTGTTTGATGATTTTATTTGATTTGAGCTCTTTTAATTCACGTTTTCTTCAGTTTAATATTCTTTTAACAAAATATTCGAAAATATAGTTTAATTTCGAAAATGTTATATATTCGAAAATATAGTATTGTTTCGAATATTGAAATTATTTAGTAATAGATGAATATTGATGGTGGTATGAGTTGAAATATACAGAAAAATTGTTAACAAGAAGTAAAGAACACTTGATGAATGTTAGATATGCGAATCTTGAAGGAACAAATAGAGAAATAGGAAGAAAGCTAGCAGAGATGATAATAAAAAATCATTCTAATTCAAATGAAGCGACAAAATCGGATGATATTAGTATGTCTAAACAACGTATGAATTATTTCACACATAATTATCCCCTAATAGTTGAACGTGCTAAAGGAGTAGCTGATTCGTTTGGAATTGACTATGAAAATCCACTTTACGATTGCTTTTCACTTCCATACAATAATCTGGATATGAGTAAGGAATTTGGATGCTCATCCATTTATTTTTCTCCAGCTTCAACAAATGCTAATACTGGAATTTTAAGTCGAAATTATGATTTTGTGAGGGTGTCCAATTTTGAATTATTCGGATTACAAATACCAGAAGAGATGAAGAATGTTAGACCAATAATGGGTGATCCATATATCTTAAAGATATATCCCGAGGATGGAGGTTATGCTTCGCTTTACATTTCAGCATTTGAACATTTATCTGGAGTATTAGATGGAATAAACTCAGAAGGATTAATGATTTGTGTAAATGGTGATGAAATAGCAATGGCACAAAACTCGAATCAAAGGATTACTAATGTTGGAGTTGGTTTTAATGAATTACAAAGTATGAGGTATTTGCTGGATAATTGTGCATCTGTTGAAGAAGCGAAAAGAGCCTTATTACAAAATAAACACTATTTTACCAATATCCCATGTCATTACCTTATTGCGGATAGAGAGGGTAATTCTTTTGTCTTTGAATTTTCACCAGATAGAAGTAATGCACAGGTGATAGAAAACAAAGGAAAATATCAACTACTAACTAACCATCCACTCTCTCAATTTTCTGAAAGAAAAATCGTAAGATTTTTCCTAAAAACTTTTCCTGAGAAGTTCTCTCTTGTAAAGACAGGAACTAGTTCATTTCAAAGATATAAGCAGTTAGAAGTATTTTTGAAAGGAAATAACAAGAAATATACAAAAGAATTCATAAAAAAAACTAATTCAGAGGTTACAACATCAAAAGTTGCTGAATGGATACCTGATATTTATCGGAAAGAAGTAGTAAACCAACCTGGATTTTCTCGAACATTATGGCATAGTTTATACGATGGTAATGAGAGGAGTTTAGAAGTAAAATTCTACTTGAAGGAGAACCAAAAAGAAAATGGTAATTTTGATGAAACATTCTCCGAATATTACAAGTTTGAGCTTTAAATGAGTTATTGGAATAGTAAGAATTTCTAAAATATTCGGAGTATTTTTTGAATTTCGCATGTATACTGTATTCAGAATATTTACCATAAAGTAATGGTAGAATATTCCTTTTACTTTTTTGTAAATTGTTCTTTTAACAACCTTCCAACAGGTAGAATCAGTGAATATGCAAAATTACCACTTCCCTCTGAAGACGGGGGGAATTCCTTGAGTTTCTTTTTGATAGTTTGAGTGAATTTATTCAATTCTTCTTGATAGATTGGGAGAAATCCTTTTGGGAATTGGGTTATATTAAGGAAAAAGTCACTATTTTCCCATAGTTTTAACTCCAATTGTTTATAAGTTAAAGAATCAGTAGATTTACTCTGTTGTTCAAAATTGCTATCCTGCAGCTTAAGTAACTTAACTATGGATGCAACTAAGGTTCTTATTGCATTTATCCCATCGCTAAAGTAATCACCACGTTCCCTATCATCCAGATTTTTCATAAAACTAATATCTTGAAAGATACCTCCAGCTAAACCCTCTGGTTTAATAGAGAAATAATGAATTTTGCTTCCACTTCTTGTAGTTTCAAGTAGTATCTCTAAATCCAGTAATATTTGAATATGATAATGAATTGTGGATTTACTCCTTCCTAGTAAATCTGACAGGTCATCTAGTGTAAGCTCTTTGTAAATAGATAAGTATGTAAT
>MEHH01000189.1 GCA_001940755.1 Candidatus Heimdallarchaeota archaeon AB_125 | reverse complement strand
ATAATAGACAGAGCAAAAGATGATTCTAAACCTACACGAGAAGAAGTTTTAAAGAATCAACTCATAGGTTTTCCAGAAGATATCAAAGAAAAATTAAAATCATATGAAGCCTTAGGAATCAATAAGATGGTTATTGCTATTAGAAAATCTGAAACTATCGAAGACCCTATGAAATTATTTTATGATAAAGTGATGTAAGAGGTAATGAAATGTATTCAAGCATATTAACACGTTTAAGACTAATAATTGCAGAAGTGGCTGAAGTTCGAAGCCATGTTATCACAACAAACACTTACTTTGAAGATGATTTGAATTTAGATAAGGATGGTTTGAAAGAATTAAGAGCAAGATTAGAAGATGAATTCGACATCAAGCTTCCAAAAACTGTTTTCAAAGAATTTAACACTGTTGGAGAAATTGTTGGTTTTATCGAAGCAGAAATGGGCAGATAAAAGAATTAGAAAAGAGAAAGGATTAAAGTACTTTTTCTCCTTCTTCTAAACTTAACATTGTGAAACCGCTAATCATCTTAGGATAGAAATCAGTGGCTTTTTGAGGCATTCTTTCATGGTTTTTAGATACTTTCAGAACTTCATCAGCAAGAGTTGGGTTCAAAATAAAAGCAACTTTGTATTTGCCATTATCAACTTCTTCAACTGCTTCGTTCCACCATCTTTCATAGAAAATATCATCATCAATATGAAGATCTTCAAGTCCCATGATACCATGGAAAATCATGTCTCTCAAGATAACTACATCCAAGTTTTTGAATTCTTCACTGACATCACTAACATATCTGTTAATTGCAGAAATATCTTTCATAATCAAAGAGATTGCTCTACTTTCTTGATACATTACAAATGCGTGTTTATCTTTGTTCTCTATAAGGAATTTAGGTATTTCAGATTTCATTATCTCATTCATGTCAAAGAACATTTTTAGTTCGTTCATCTTTTCTTCAGAGACAACTACTTTGGCTAAACAACGATGAGTAGCTAAGATGTTTAATCCTTCATCCTCTACTGGAACAAGGTATGTCATTCTAAACTCATATGCAGCGAAATCGTTATGATCAACAGCTTCATTTCTGCGCATATCTCTATATGTGATTGCAGTTTCATAACGGTGGTGTCCATCAGCTATAACTAGCTGCTGTTCAGTAAAAACATCTTGGATAATTTTTATTTTTGTTGGGTCTGAAACTTTCCAAATTCTATTATAAACTCCTAGATCATCTTTTGCTTTAATCAAAGGTTCTTCTTTTGCAATTTCATCAAAGAGGCTGATTGTCTTTCCATTAGGATCAGAGTAGAGAATAAATCCAGTTTCTAAAGTATGTCTAGTAGTTTTTAACATATTCAGTCTGTCAATTTTTGGACCTTTGTGGGTTTTTTCATGAGGAAGAACTATGTTTTCTCTGAATGGATGGAGTCTTAGAGCTCCAATGAAACCTTTCCTAATATACTTCTTGTCAAATAAATCATATTCTTGAAAATAAACGTAAATTCCAGGTACTTCATCTTTTTCTAATATTCCTTCAGCTAACCATTGATCTAACCTTTGTTTTGCGATTTCATATCTGTTTTCTTCAATTGGTAAGGTGAGTCTACAATAGTTATATTCCGATTGAGCATAGTATGCGTTTTGCATTTCTTCATCTATTTTATCATACGGCTGGACTATTAATTTTTCAATGTCCCCGGCTTTTTCAGTATATCTTATTGCTTTGAATGGTTTAATGTCTACCATACTTATCAAGCTTGCACATCAAAAACTCTATTTTAATTTTGTTGTTAGAAGATAGATTTCTATATAGCTTTGAAAAAAAAAGAGGAAATTTGGCTTAAAGATGCTTTAGATTCCCCATATTTCTTTGGTTTTCTGTTCTAATTTCTCCAATTCCTTCAATGAAGGTTTTTTCTTACCTGCTTCAAATTTATGGACTTCATTCTGAACATATGTGTTGAGAGGAGTTGAGACTTTGTATTTCTTACCTTGTTCAACTAAATAACCGTTAAGATAATCAATTTCTGTTCTTTTACCACTTTCAATTGATTGCAAACTGGAAGATTTTAGATTCTTATATTTCTTACCAATAAATTTGAGTATTATTTGTTTATAGAGATGTTTCAAAGAGAAACCATGAAGCTCCTTCTTAGTTAATGCAAGTGATTGTAAATTTAGATTGTTTAATCTCTGTAACTGAATTCCCTTAGCATTTCCTACTGCGACTCCCTCAGTCATAACTGTTAGAAAAGCTATTCGAGTATATTTTCGTTCAAGCATTTTTCCAAGAGTCATCCCACTAATTACACCAAAAGAAGCAACAGAGACATTGATTAGTAATTTAGTGAATTTCTCATTAGTAATATTGTCTGAATAAGTTGTTGGAACAGTTTTTGAGAGCAACTCCAGTAGTTTATTATCGATTTCTTGTTTTGGTCCTGTTTTTCTCCCGATCACCATTTCTCCAAGGGAAGTTTTTATTGCTTCAGCAGGTCCATTTCTAGTTGCACCGAAACTTACAACACATCCAAGTAGGTTTTTTCCATCAATTTGCTCTGCTAGTTTCTCTTCATACATGCCATTTGTCATCGTAACTAAGGTATAATCTTTCCTTAGTTTAGGTTTAATTCTGTCATAAGCATCTTGAATATCTGTTAATTTTGTAACTATGAATACAAGTTCAAGATCTTTTGGTAAATCTTCGATGGTTAAAACAGGAGTTATATTTTCTTTAACAATATATTCTCCACTAATTCCAGTTACTTTTACACCTCGTTTTTCTATCATATCAAGAGTTTCCTCATGCTTACAAACAACATAGAGGGGAAAATCATTTTGAGCTAAGTCTGCAACTATAACAGTTCCAATTGCTCCTAAACCTACTAAAGCAGCTTTCATGAGATTAAGAAAAATAGCTGGCTATTAAGATTTTCTAAAAATAAGAAAAAGAAAAGAGAATTAGAGCTCTTTAAAAGATTCAATAACTCTTTCTGCAGCTTGAACACTTGCTCTGAAGTTGCCTTCCTTTGTTTGAGCTCCGATATGAGGAGCTATTATGACATGGTCATGTTTCAACAATGGATTATCTGAATCAGGAGGTTCCTTTTCGAACACATCAGTACAGTAGTACCATAATTGTTCAGATTCTAGCGCTTCATGAGCAGCATTTTCATCTACTATTCCTCCTCTAGCACAATTCACAAGAACGGTTCCAGGTTTCATTAACGCAAATTGTTCTTTACCAATCATGTGTTTTGTTTCAGGAGTTAATGGTAAATGAAGACTAATGTAATCAGCTTCTTTGAGAATTTCGTTCATAGAAGACTTCATTTCAACAACAGGATTCTCAGGAACGAAAGCATCATAACCAATTGCGCTCATTCCTAAAGCTTTACATTTAACAGCTAAAGCAGTACCAATTCTTCCAGTTCCAATCAATCCTAAGATTTTTCCGTCAATTTCTCTAGAAAATAGTTCTTTCTTCATTGTTTTGAAGGTCTCAGGATTTGCTTTGATATTACATGTTCCTTTAACAACATCTCTTGTTGAAGCTAGTATCATTGTTAGAGCTAATTCTGCAACGGAATTTGTTGTGGCAGCAGGAGTGTTTACAACCTTTATACCTCTAGCCATTGTTACTTCAAGATCAATATTATCAAGACCAACTCCGGCTCTTCCAATAACTTTGAGGTTGATAGCTTTCTCAAGAAGTTCTCCTCGAACTTTAGTTGCTCCCCTCACTATAATTGCATCATATTCTCCAATTATTTGAGGAAGTTCTTCTTTTGGAATATCCCAACCTACTTTCACTTCAAATCCAGCTGATTCTAACACTTCAACAGCTTTCTCATTTAGTTTATCAGATAATAGTACTTTTGGCATCTTTTTCACCTATAGTCCCCATATTTCTTCAATAGCACTTAGAAGTTCTTTCAAACCTTCTACAGTGTGATCACCCATGTGACCAATTCTAAAGTTCTTACCCTTAAATGGACCATATCCATTAGCTATGACAAGACCTTTTTCTCCTAGAGCTTTGTTGAGAGCATCTACATCCAAGTTCTTTACTCTGTTGTCTACAGTTGTTACTGTCACAGATCTATAACCTTCTTCTGCAAAAAGACCAAAACCATGTTTTAGAGCCCATTCGTGTGTATAGTCAGCCATTTCTTTATGTCGTTTATAGATATTTTCTGCTCCTTCTGCCAGCATCTCTTTTAGCTTGTAATCTAAAGCAAAGAGTAAAGAGATATTTGGAGTTGAAGGTGTTTGTTTCTTCTTTTCGTAGTAACCAAGTATTTTTTCTAGATTAATATATAATCCTTTATCTGGAACTTCTTTTGCCCTATCCAAAGCAGCTTGAGATACTATACCAACAGCAAGTCCAGGAGGTAATGCAAAGCATTTTTGTGTTGATGCAAATACAAGATCTGTTCCCCATTCATCTGGTAACAACATGTCACCACCCATTGAAGACACAGCATCTACTACTAACAGTGTTTCTGGGTAGTTTTTCAAAAGATCACCTATTGCCTTAAGATCTGCCTTTACTCCAGTACTAGTTTCATTATAGCAAACTGTCACAATATCATACTTTGTAGCTTCTACTTTTTCTTTGATCATATCTACTGTAACAGCTTTTCCCCATTCTACTTCGAACAGTTCTGCTTCTTTTCCACTTCCATCAATTGCGTCATACATTCTTGAAGAAAATGAACCGTTAACACAACATAGTGCTTTTCCATCTGGTCTCACTAAGTTTCGTGCTGCTATATCCATGAACAGAGTTCCTGAAGCTGTCAAAACTAACACATGTTGTTCTGTTTTGAAGAATTCTCTCAATTGTGTTAATACGCTGTCATAAAGCTCTGTAAAATTTTTACTTCTATGTCCAAACAGAGGTTTTGCTTGTTGTTTTAGTACTTCTTCTTTAACCTCTGTAGGTCCAGGTATCCATAATTTTTTGTGCATTATATCACCTTGTTTATCACGAGTATTGAATATACTAGATAAAAAAAGGTTATTGTCAAGAGATACTTAATCTTCAGATGAAGGTAATTTATACAAAAGCTGCTCAATTGGTCCTTTATCTATCTTAATTGGAACCTTATGACCACTTGATCTTTTATTGAGCCATAATTTTACTCCTGAATAAATCAGAGAAGAAAATTGTAGAGCAACTGTAAATGTTAATGAAAATAGTAGAACATCTTGAGGTTGTCCTTTGAAAAATAGCACATAAGTAGAAACTGGCAATATCAATAAGCAGATTGATGTGAAAGGTAAGCCAACAAAAAGATATAATGATTCATTCCATATCTGGAGTAATATCTTTCCTCCTCTATCTTGCATCATAGAAATTAAAATAACCATGAACAACAGTACTACAGCAATTGCTAACATTGCAAAACCTATGGCATTCAGCCAAACATTTCTAAAAAATTGATTGACAACTAGCAGCAATATTCCAACTATTAAGAAAAAGAAACCGAGGAAAATTCCTTCACTGAATACATTTTCTTCATTGTTTTTTATTGCTGAAAGCATTAAGATATTTTTCACTTACTATCCTTTAAATTTTTTTCACTACCAAATATTTTTCAACGAAATGTCTTAAGAAGCTCAAATTCACAAGTATTTTGTGATACTTTATAAGTAAATTCCTCAAAAGTGCTCTTTTCGAATATTAGAGCCTCTTAAACTCAATCTCTATTTCTGATTATTAT
>MEHH01000188.1 GCA_001940755.1 Candidatus Heimdallarchaeota archaeon AB_125 | reverse complement strand
ATATTACTGTTCTATATCTAACTGGACTTATATATGCACGACATCCTGCAGAGTGGCTGGATTCAGCTAATAGAAAGGAAATAATAATTCCTAATCGAATGAAAGGATAAAGATTAATCAATTTAATGTTGTTTCTTCTTATAAAACCATAAATGAAAAATGGAAGGAGACATATTACTGAATAAATAATTGCGAATATTGATACCCAAGTTTGTGTTATTTGAATATCACATGTCCATGCTGAAGGATGTGTTCTAAAATACAAGATATAGAAAATTACAATTGATAAGAAGAGTAACAATTCTAATATCGCTAAGAGATTTTCTATTGTTAAGAAATCGATTTTTTTCTTCAATCCATCATCCATTACAAAACTAAGCTACTACTTCTAAATTAACTTTTGGAATATTCATTAACTCAGAATAATTGCTTAAATTGGTTTTCGCTAAATAGAATCACTTGAGCGTTTCTCTAAATGAACATTTTAAGCACAATCTTAGAAACAACACTCTTCTATTAAGGTCGTCAATCTGATATCAATTTCTGGAGAAAGATTTAACTGTTTATTTGAAGAATAGAAGTATAGGTGTTGAAGACTTGGAACTAGAAACTAGTAAAACTGACAAGACAAGTGAAACTAGTGAAGATCAAATTGAAAATAGAAGGTCTTCCTTTCGAGTATTCTATAAGAAATACAGTACGTTGCTATACATTTTAACCATTTTTTATTCTGTAGCTATTACTTTATGGCTTGTTTTAGATGAAATCTTCTATTTGATTAATTTCGGTATAATAGGTACTTCAATAGGATTGGGTTTTGGATTATGGCCAGTTTTTAAAAGAAGCAAGAAACACATTGCTAGAAGAATCAGTCAGGTTCTTGTAGGAGGTTACATGTTTTTTGGATTGGGTTTTGGATTAATTTACCTAATTTGGGGATATATCCAACCAGAGAATATGCAATTGGAAGGTTTTTGGTTCTGGTTACTAGCAGGACAATTTGCTGCTGGAGTTATTCATTATTCAATCGCAAAGATATTTGGACCAACACTATTTGGTAGAGGGTGGTGTGGTTGGACATGCTGGACAGCTGCTATTTTAGATTTGCTTCCTTGGAAGAAGAGTCCAGGTCGCAAAAAGCTGTGGGGGCATTTGCGTTATGTTCTCTTTATATTAAGTACACTTCTTGTTATCATTCTAGTATTCGTTTTTAATTATACACTATCATCAACTACTGGAATATTAGACTTTACTGGTTCTTATAGTGGACCGGATTTGAAATCCTCTATATTTCAAATTCATGAGTTTTGGTGGTTCTTTATTGGAAACCTATTTTATTTTGCTGTAGGTATAGCTTTAGCAATTGTACTCAAAGATAACAGAGCATTCTGTAAGTATGTATGTCCTATTGTCCCCCTAATGAAAGTTGGCTCAAGAGCTTCAATTATGAAAATTGCAGTTGATACAGAAAAATGTATCCAGTGTGGTGCTTGTGAAAAAGCTTGTCCCATGGATATAAAGATCTTGACTTATGCTGATAAAAGTTCTAGAGTTACTTCTACAGAATGTATTCAATGTATGGAATGCATAAGCGTATGCCCAAAATCTGCAATAAAAGAAACATTCAGATTTGATATAGGTTTCAAAGAATACCTAAAATTAAAGGAAGCTAGCTAAACAACTGCTTGTTAGGGAAGTTAAAAGCATATTCTTGGAAATAATACCCTTCTTGGAAGGAGATATTTTTTACCTGGATCTAAATTGGTAAATTACTTTCCATGTTGCAAAGAGAAGTATGAAGAAGCTTTATTAGATATATTCAGTAAACAAGAGAAGGTGCACCAGCAATGAAAAGTAAGTACATTATCTCTGTCATGATTTCTTTAATTCTAATATTGAACCCTTCTTTCTCTTTTAGTTCAGTAAATGTAGTAACTCAAAAAGCAAATGAATCTCTGAATTCTTTCGATAGATCAACTTGGGAATGGGGTCCATATCAATTAATATCTGAGAGCAGTTCTCTTTATTCTAGAAATCCGTCTATGGCAGTTGATGAAGAAGGAAATGTGATTATTGTTTGGGATGATGATACTGATATTCTAGATTCAGATGCTGATAAGGATATTTTTCTCAGAAAATGGTTTATAGGAAATCAAAGCTGGTCTGCAATTGAACTAGTTTCGGATATAAGTACTTTGAATTCAAAGGATCCAGTACTAGATATAGATGAAGGTGGAGATATATTTGTTGCTTGGGAAGATCTCACACCTTATGCAGTAGCAGGACCAGATACGGATATCTTTGCACGTAAATGGGATGTAAATACAGGTTCATGGGGAAATACTGAGATCATATCCTCACTAAGTGATGGAATTTCTTTGGATCCCTCAATTCAAATTGATTCTTCAGGTATTGTACACGCTGTTTGGCAAGATTGGACTGATTATAATAGTTCTGGAGCAGACTATGATGTATTCTATAGAACACGGAATCCTGCTGGCTATTGGGAATTTGTAGAAATTGTATCCACAGAAAGTTCACTAAATTCTTTCGATCCTAAACTTACTATGGATTATGAAGAAAACATCCATGTTGTATGGTCTGATCAGACAGATATATCTGGTGCTGGTGGTACTGATTGGGATGTGTTCTATAAGAAAAAAGATTATCTTACAAGTAATTGGACCAATACAGTAGTTCTTTCTACAGAAAGTACTAGCACATCGGCTGATGTTTCAATTATTACTGATTTAACAGGAGAGATTCATATAGTGTGGGAAGATTTAACAGATTATGATAGTTCTGGGGTTGACAGAGATATCTTCTATAAGAGATGGGATCCCCTATTAAATATCTGGACAACAACAGACGTTATTTCAATAGTTTCAGGTGATGATAGTTATGACCCGAAACTTGCTATTGATTCCGAAATGAATCTTCATCTTGTTTGGATAGATTCTTATGATTATGCAGGCTCTGGTAATTTATTTGATGTCTTATATAGAATGTTTGATAGAGATACAGAATTATGGTCCGACACTACTCTAGTAACTACTGAGAGTACAGAAGATGTCTACTTAACAAGAATATCTGTAGATAAATATGGTTTTGTACATGTTATTTGGGAAGATAACACAACTCTATTGAGTTCAGGAGGAGATATTGATGTATTCTACAGGAAATTTCTAGGTCCTCCTTCACAGGTAGAATTGTACTCTATTGAACCTAATCCAAGTGTTTCAGGTAATGTTTTTCTAGAATGGTCCGATGTCGCTGGAGTAGAAGATTATTACGTTTATAGGGCTATTAATTACATAACTTCAGTTGCTGAATTAGAACCACTTGCAAAAACCACCAATCATATCTATATGGATCAGATTGATTCAAATGGAACATATTTCTATTCAGTAGTTGCTGGAAATCCGTTTTTTAATAGCAGTATTTCGAATATTAGATATGTAGAATTCATAGATTATTCACAAACTTCTGAACCTAATGGTGATAAGCCTGGCTTATTTGAAAACATTCAGTTTGGTGAAATTATTATTCTTTCAGGTGCATTTATTGTCATGCAAATTGGATCTGCTCTAATTATTAATTCCACTGTTTCAAGAAAACTCCGAAATTCGAGTAAGTCTACAACAAAGAAGAAATAAAGCATAGATTTGATAAGGTCACAAATTTCCTAAACATTCTGCTTTATCAAGTATTTCTGCTAGACGTACAACAAATCTTGCAGCAGGTCCTCCATCCACAATATCATGATCAACTGTCATTGTAAAACACAATCTATCTTCAGTGATATACTCATTTGTTTTATCTTTTCTTGGAACAGCTTTTTTGTATACTCCTCCTAGGGTGAAAGTTAGTGTAGTTGGAGTGATAGGCAAAGCCCACCCCATTTCCTTAGTAAACATTCCAATAGACGATACTCCTATTGTACCAATTATTTCTTTCTTTTTAGCAGGATGTTTTCTCAAATAGTTCCAAGAGAATTTTCTCATCCATTGTGGAAGTGATAGTAGTCTCATAAAGGCTTTATTTGCCTTTGGTGATGTTAAATCAGATTGTGCAGCTCGAATTTCCTCATGGATTTGTCTGTAAGTTTTCTTGTTTGCAGACCGAATGATATAATTTTGAGGAAATTTCCTCCCTTTGACATCTTTTTCTACGATAGTAGCAACGTCAACATCATCAAAGAGAATTAATTCCTTCTTCTTCCTAATTGCATGCATGATTTTGTTTTCATCGACTGCTTGAGCAATACAATGCAAAACGAATGATGTAAAGGATAGCTTCTCTCCCTTTTCATTTTCATAGTCTTTCATCAGTTTTCTTGCATGGGTGACATCAAACTCCCCAAATCCATGAACGTTATGTTTGGACATACCCTCATTCATGAAGTCTACAACTACATTTCTTAGAAGTGGCCATGGTTTAGTAGAAAAAGTGTTGGTTTCCTCTGACATTTGCATCATCTCATTTTTTCTTTAAAATGGTTAGATTACATCCGATTCTTAAGCATATCTCCATCAAATTGCTTCACTACTCTTCCTGCAATAAAATTGTGGAAGAACTTCATTTTAGTATCATAATAGTATCCTGATTTGTCTTTATAGTATTCATAATCCGCAGAATACTCATCGGGATGAGCTTCTGAAATATACTTGAATAAATTGAACATTATCACTTGAAGTAATTCAGGTTTGTTCTTATTTCCTTTTTCAATTTTTTCAAGAAGTGTATCCATTCCTCCAATTATCTTCTCATGATTGAATTGGATTTCCTTATCTGATCTAGACGAATATTGAAGCTCTAAGGATGAAACAACATTAAAACCAAAAGTTGTCAATATACCTCCAAGATATTCTGCAACTTTGTCTGCTCCAAAACCTCGACAAACACCTATAACCATTGCAAATTTATCGAAGTAGCTTGGTCTATGTGTGTTGTATCCAATTCTGTCCATGAAATTTTTCATCAATCCTGAAACATGATTAACATAAACTGGAGAAGCAAATATCACTCCATCAGCTTTATTCATCTCATCAATTATCATATCTCTATCATCTTTCAAAGGGCATCTTTCTTCACCTTTCTGAACACACTGATAACATCCTATACATTGCTCTATATTCGCATCCTTAATGCTTATGATTTTGTAATCAATATCTGGATAGCTCTTTTCAATGTCTTTCAATGCTTTATAGGTCATTCCCTTTGTTGGACTACCACAAATTGCTAAAATTTTCTTTTTTACAGTTTCACTCATACTTTTCACCATTTTCTATTTCTATGAAATCTGAACCTAGGTGTACTCATCGCATATTTAAATGTTTTCACATATTTCGAATTATAAAAAAACTTATATGCTGGTATTTCCTAATATATTTAAGCAAACAAAGTTAAGAAAAACAAGTTGGATTGAGAATTGATGAGTGGGAATCAACACAACAAAAAGAACTCTGATGAATCCTTTCTTTATACAGGCAGAATCAGAGAAATAGAAGTTGAAATTGTGAGATTTCAATTGGATTTAGCACGATCTAATTCTCAATCTGAAACCTTGCAAAAAATTTTATCTTCTTTACTACTTCATCAAAAACTTACTCAATCTCAAATAAAAGTAATAACAAATCTATCAAAATCAACTATTTCTACTGGATTATCCAATCTAATGAATATTGGTCATATCAGAAAAAAAAGAATACCTGGATCAAGAGAATATCTATAT
>MEHH01000187.1 GCA_001940755.1 Candidatus Heimdallarchaeota archaeon AB_125 | reverse complement strand
TAAAAGGATAGTGACTGTCCCTGCTGATATATTAAAAATTCTTAGCCATTTAGGTAGTTCAATCATAGATGACATAGGAGACATTAGAGACAGTACATAATAAATCTTTATAGAGATGGGAAACTAGATTTGAGAATAAAGTAAATCTATAGCTTGTTCTATTTTTTCTTCTCTTATTGAACAATAAGCTACCCTTATTCCATTTAATCCATTTGATATATTTACAAATGGTACTGTACCTAAACCTTTCTCTAGAAGTTTTGAAGATATTTCTGTAGCTGATTGTTGGTTTTTTATTAGATAATATCCAAAGAAACCGGAGTTGAATTTGACAGGTTTAAGGATGTTACTTTCAGTCTCTTCTCCAAGTTTCTTAATTAGCTTATACCTTCTAGATAGAATACTAAGATTTCTTGCCTTTTCTTTTTGTATGTTTGTTTTTTTCTTTTCATCTACTAGAACATTAGTTAAAGCTTCTTGAATACCTCTTGGAGCACTTGAAGAGTTGGTTCGAGCTGATTTGACCATCAATTCTCTAATTTCAGATTTTTCATTTTCATCTTTTTCTAATCCGAAACCAACTGTCATTGTTCCTAATCGTGCACCATATGCACAATATCGTTTTGAAGCACCATCGATTTTAACAGCTAGAACGTTATCATTGAGTCCTACCAGGTATGGAAAGATAGAATGATTTACTATATTGTCTTCATAACAGTAGTTTTCATAAGCATCATCTAGTAAGAGAACTGTTGGCACAGTAATGGTTTCTAATGTCTCTTGGAGTTCTTTTACTTGGTCTAAGGTTGGACTAATTCCAGAAGGATTATTTGGGAAATTAAGATATATGCCAATCTTTTTCTCAGTTTTTTCTAAGGATTGTAGATTATCAATCAGATCAGAAAGTGAAAGATTCCCATTTTGATCAACTAGCTTATATGGAACTTCATGGAGCTGTTGATTCTTGAAAAATACATTATCCACATTCCCCCATCTTGAATTTGGTGCTAACAATTTATCTCCCAAATCAAAGAAGACTTGACTAGTTAACATTAATCCTCCTGTTAAACCCCCACATGCAGTTACTGGGAGAGTTGACAACTCTTCTGTTTTCTTTCTCAATTCTGCAGGATAGCTCTCTAAGGTGTCTCTATTCCAAGCTTGAACAAAAGCATGTTGTCCTCTCATATTGGCATAAGCAAGCAGTTGATCTCCAGTTAATTGTTGAAGTTCATCGTAGAGAGTAGGTAAAACCATTAATTTACCATCATCTTCAGTTGCAGTGCCAATTGTTGCATTTATGAAATCTGGATTTTCTTTGACTAGTTTTTTTGCTTTTAATCCCCAAGCTATAGTACCTGCTGAAAGGTCAACATTGTTCTCCAAAAACTGTCCTTTTTGTGATAGATACTTTTCTAGAATCATCGTTGATTTCAAGACAGATTTCAAAATTTAAACATTGAGTATGTTACATGTCTAATAAACTCTACAGGTACATCTATCGCTTTCAAAATAGTCTTTAATTTGAAAAGCATGCCATCCTTCATGACCTAGATTTCTCTTTCTCCAACCAAATAAAGAACTAACAGTTACATTATTACCATCTTTCCATTTAAATCCAGAGTCAAAATTCCAAAGATCATCTGATATGCTTTCGATTTTTTCTATCATTTTAGTGAATGAATTCTCCCATTCATCAATTACTTCTGCTACGCTTCTTGATTTTCTTAAAGTAACTTGAATCTTGTTAAATTCTTCCTCATTCTTTGTTCTGAACCAGATATCTTTTTTATCTAGAACCAAACCAATAGCTTTTGTTAACTCCTGATTCCAAGCTGCTAGATGAGCTAGAATATCCTTGATTGTCCAAGCTTTAACAATGTGATATTGAACTAATTCCTCTAGATGAAGAGAGGTGATAACGAAATCAAGCTTCCTGTGCTCTTCTTGCAAGAATTCAACAGTTTCCTCTTTGTTCATTAGGTTTGTATAAAATTTGTTCTACTTTAATTCTTTCTATATCTCTAAAATAAAGATTTATTAGCCTATTACTTTTAGAGAGAGTTAAGCGAGGAATCTTAATGGACGTAGTTTTATTTAAAGGAACTCTACAGAAATCTGATGTATCATTTGGTTTACTAACTAAAAAGAGAGCTCTAGTCTTTGAAAAAGGAGGAAAATATCTCATCCCAAAAGACAAACAAAAACAACCAATCGATTTACCAGAAGATATTGATTTAATAAAAATCAAGAAAAACACAAAAGAAACTACAAAAGCTCTTGAGTTTTATTTGTCTCATCCTGAACTAACAGCATCGACATATGGAGCTTTTCTGATTGAATATTATATCACTGAATTATCCAATATGGAAGAAATATTAGAAGGATTAAATGAGGAAGGCAAAGCACTCCTTCAACCTATTTACGATAAAATTCTCAAATCTATTTATTTCAAGAAGGGTGCAAGTTATGCTGATTATTATAAAGAATCTAAAGTCATTACAAGATTTGCAATAATGGATTTTGAATTGATTTTTGGAACCTTGATTAAGGATATAGATGGTTTCTTGTTCAAAGATGCTAAACCAGTTTCGATATATCCTCTTAGATATTCAACAAGAGAAATAACTGATGAAGATTTAGAGAAAATGCAAGCAGTTTATTCTGATAATATTGCTAAATGGTTCAAATGGAGAAAAGTACTTAGAAAATCTCCTTACCTTTATAATTTCATGATTCATTGGGTATTTCAAATTCTGGAATCATTGTATCCAGAGGATCAAGAAGATATCAAGGGAGTAGTAGAAGATGCTGAGAGAATAGAGATATTTTCCAATCCTGAAGTATTAACAGCTCTTCAACAAGGAACAGATTATGAAGCAGAAGATTTTTCCAAAGTTACACTGAACAAGCACATTCTTTACTACTTTTCAATGCAATTTCTATTTGATGAACACGATCTTTCATTCAAGAAATATAAACAAATTACTAGTTTTGATTATCAAGATATTTTCATCTCAATGGCAAATATCTATGCTTCAATGCCTTTCTTTACAAATTTCAATCCACTATTTTCGATGATAGCTGGAGGTTTGATTGAATGGATAGATCAAGGATTGGGTTTCCAAGCAATGAGGGGAAATTCACAGATGGATCCATACAACATAATACCTAATGCATTGACATTCATATTGGCAATAATAAGCTCAAAAGCTAAAAAACTCAAAGATAAGAAATATCTTTTGGCAAAAACTTTAGAGAAGATTTTGACTCCAGAAGTTCTAAAAGAAGGTCTGTCTTGGGTAAAACAATCTCAGATGCTCATGCAGGGAGGAACTCCTACTCAAGAACCTCCAGAAGTTACTGATGAAGATGTTGAGGAAAAACAGAAGCAAATAACTGAAAAACTCAAAGAGTATATCAAAGAACTAAAAGTTGCTCCAGTAAAGAAGAAAGAATTCAATCTTATTATTGATGAACTTGGAATGGTAGATGTCAACTTTGAAGAGATGAAAGGATCCAGAGACAAGTATCTGAAAATTGAAACTAAACACAAGAAGAAACTTAGTGAATTTCAGAAAGATTTCCTATTATCAGTTCAGTTATTTGAGAATGATCCAGAGACACTGAATGCTCTTGCAAAATTGTTAGATTTCATAAACAGTTACATTGTAATGGGTAATAGTTCACTTTTGTTTGGTCTTTCATTATTGCTTTGGATGACATCTATTAGTAAAGCAGGAGATATGAGCTGGCTAAATCCTACAGAACCTATTACAATGAAAAGTAAGGAAGAATGTGATAGCTTGGCTAGAATCTGTATAAGATATAATACTATACTAACAGGATTCAAGATAAAGGGTTATCCACTAATTGAAACAACAGCTCCAACATTGATAGCTCAAGCTAGTCAAAATCTAAGCGAACTAATGTTGGCAAAAGATGTTTCTGAAGAGAAAAAACATCCTCTCTATAAGTCTATTCTAAAGAACCTGAATAAAGCACTCAGTTAGCTTATTCTTCTTTTTTTATTATTTTTTGCGTACAAATAGAAAGTTTATAAATTAGATTCGATTTCTTCCATCAATGCCAATACATTATCTAGCAGAACTCGCAATCAGAGTGGGAATAATATATGCAGGCATATTTGGAGGATTCCTACTTCAACGAGTACCAAAAGCTGATCAGATAGGTAAATGGCTACTATTCGCAGGTATAAATATTCTTTCTCCTGCTCTTTTAATAGTTATTTTTCTAGATATGGATACTGGGTCGTTAACAAGTATTAACTGGTGGTTTATAGCACTTGTTACTACCTTAGGAATGGCATTTTCTATGATAATTGATTGGATTATGATAAGGAAGAAAAATATACCAAACCAAACAAAAGGTGCAGAAATTAACACTACTGGATTCATGAATGCACTGTTTTATCCGTTCCCCATTATTATTGGGATTTTATCAGGTAACATGCTAGCAGAAGGATTACTAGCTGCTTCTATTTATTTAATTGTTCAAACTTTTTACCGAAATACATTAGGGGTTTATTTAGGGTTACATTATGGTTCAACAGAAGACAGATCGATCTGGAAAGTTATTAGGGGGATGTTTCTTTTCCCACCAACTATTGGTATGTTTATTGGGTTAATACTTAGATTCTCGATTGGTCAAATAACCATTGGACACCATCTTGTAGATTACATATCTCACTCTATAAGCAATCTTGATATGATAAGTACAATCTCAGTAGGACCAATGTCAATTGGGGATCATATTGCAGTCTCGATTTTCCAAGATGCATCAATGGTAATCATGCTAGCTCTTGTAGGTTTAAGTTTCAAACTTCCAAAAAAGAATGAATGGAAAGAAGTAGCTTTATTCAGAAACAGTTTTGCTAGATTTGGTGGAGGGATTCTTGTAGTTATTATAGTCATTTTTCTGCCAATACCATTAGGGATGAAAATAGCTATGGTTATTCAGAGTATGGCACCTCCAGCAGTTGCCAACACAGCTTATTCAAAATACTTCAATTTAGATGAGGTTTTGACTAGTAGATCAATTGCATTATTGACACTCATAGCATTAGTTTTCTTACCAGGAGAAATAGCTTTACTTGTTTGGTGGATGGCTTAAGTTGTGGTCATTCGCAACATTTTATAAGCCAGTTATATCTTGAGCTGATAGCGTCTAAACTCTAGAGGAATCATCAATGAAAGAAGATGTAATTATCAGATTTGTAGGAAGTGCAGGAGATGGTCTTGTCTCCATGGGAATACTCTTTAGCAAGATTCTCAAAAAGCACAATTTCAATGTTTTAGGCTTTCGAAGCTATCAATCTGTTATAAGGGGTGGATATAACACCTACCAAATTAGAGCTTGTAGTAAGAAAGTTCTTTCAGTTGGAGAAGAAGCAGATATCATTTTTCTACTGAACAAAAAGGTAGCTAAACTTCACAAAACAATTACTGGTTCAGATGCCATGGTTATCTATGATAATGATTCCTTTGATATAGACGAATTAGAATATCCTGATGAAATAACAAAACTTCCCATTCCTTTAGCATCAATTACAAAAGATATTTCGAGATTGAAAGTTTTGAAGAACATTGTAGGTTTTGGTGCAATTAGCCAGATTTTAGGTTTAGATGAGACTTTGATAAAAGAAGTGATTTTTGAGCAGTTTGGTAACAAAGGAGAGGAAGTAGTATTTACTAATTTTGAAGCTCTAGAAAAGGGAATAAAATAT
>MEHH01000186.1 GCA_001940755.1 Candidatus Heimdallarchaeota archaeon AB_125 | reverse complement strand
ACTACTTCCTGGACCACCTATTTTTGTAACTAGAATATCTGCATCTGGTGCCATTCCTATATTAGCAGCATTAGCAATACCAGCTCCAGCAGCTGTTCCAGCAGTATGAGTTCCATGACCATTAAAATCGTCAATAGTATATTCATTAACATCAGATCCGTAAATCTGAAGGTTGAACGATGTACTATTAATATGAATTCTATCCTCAAAATCTACATGATCAGGGTTAATTCCAGTGTCTGTGTCGAGAATTACTGTATTGTTACCATAATAACCTAGAGCCCAAAGTGCATCTATGTTAATTAAATCTCTAGTTTGAGTTGTTTGTATAGTACCATATTCTTCAACACTTTGATCTGGCGGATCAATGAAGTAGAAATTAGCATTTGTGATATCAAAAACATGATCTACTCCTTCAATTTCACTATATTGTATTTTTGTGCTCAGATAGTCATCCAGTGCAACCATTTTGAGATAAGAAAAAGTTAAATCTTTAACTGGGTTGTAAGTATCTACAAAATTGTTGAAAGAATTTTTGTCTTCAAAATGCAAAACGAAAGTTCTCATTGAATCTACATATGGAAGACCTGACGTATCTGAAACTATTTCTATTCCTACACTCTGATAGTTTTGAGCAACAGATCTAAAAATCATCATCGAGCTCATCTGAACCATGAGTAGAGAAAATAGAACAATTGTTGAAATAATGATTGCTTTTCGTTTCATAGAACTCAGTAGAATCATCTTATACATAAATTTTTTCGAATATCATATGTCTTAGAAAAAGACAACTTGTTGCATGTTCATACTACAATTCTTATTAATTTCTAAACATTCTTTTATTCAAAAATCAAACAAGGTGCATTATGATGAGCAATACTCAGTTTATCCCTCTTTTTCAGTTGGATTCTTTTAGTGATGAAGCTTTTAAGGGGAATCCGGCTGCTGTATGTTTAATCGTAGAAGAATATGAAGATTCAATTTTGCAAAAAATAGCAGCAGAAATGAACCTCTCAGAGACTGCTTATATTTATGTTAAGGATTTTGAAACTATTTCTAGTTCTGATACTTTTAGATTAAGGTGGTTCACCCCTCAAGTAGAAGTTAATATGTGTGGTCATGCTACTTTAGCTTCTGCAGCAGTTCTATTTAATGAATATCAAGTAAAGAGTGATTTGATAAAATTTGAAACCTTAAGTGGCCAGTTGTTGGCTAAACAGATTGACGATAAAATACAATTGAACTTCCCATTGACTGAATCAGAAGCAATTGAGCCAGATGTGAATATGCTCAAAGCATTAGGAATACAAGAACATGAAGCTTATGTCTATTCTGAAGTAAGTCAAGATTTGTTGATTCAACTGAAAGATGCAGAAGCTGTTGAGACTCTTGCACCTGACTTTAATGCTATGAAAATGATTGACGCTGAAAGAATTATTAGAGGTGTAGTAGTAACTGCTAAAGGTGATGATACTTGTGATTTTGTGTCAAGGTTTTTTGCACCTTGGGTAGGAATTAATGAAGATCCAGTAACAGGGTCAGCTCATACCCAACTTCAACCATTCTGGTCTGGAATTTTAGGTAAGAATGAAATGAAAGCTAAACAAGTTTCTAGCAGAAGTGGAGAATTAGTTGTGAGAGCAATTCAAGAGAAGAGAATCGAAATAGAAGGATATGCAAAATTAGTACTTAAAGGAAATTTATTCTTGTAGCTTGCTGATTTTGAATCCATCAAATCTATTTCCTTTTTAAATAAATGAGTGAAACACAAAGAATCACTGTTTCAATGTATTAAACAAAATGCTAATTGATAAATCAAACATATAAGAAAAAACTTCTTAATAAACTGCTCCTTCACGGCTTGAGGAATTACTTCATAGTAATTCTAAAAAATTAGAATTACATTTTACAATTCGTATAAATCCGTTTCACTGAACTGTATATAACTGCCGGTGTGCTATTTAACTTATGAGAGTCTTACTCACTGGGGCATTTGGAAATGTGGGACAAAGTACCTTAGAGGTTTTACTTAGAAAAGGGTACTCTGTACGATGTTTTGACTTGAAGAATCCTCGGAATCTGAAAGCTGAAAAGAAGATGAAAAAACTAGGAGAATTTGAAATCATCTGGGGAGACATTAGAGACCCAAGTATATCTGATAGTCTAGTTAAGGAAATTGACGTTATCATACATCTAGCTGCAATAATTCCTCCTTTAGCATACGAAATACCTGATTTAGCATACGATGTTAATGTTGGAGGTGCCACAAACATATTACGTGCAGCAGAACGCATGAAAACCCCTCCAAAATTGATTTATGCATCATCTATTGCAGTACATGGCAATAGGATGGAATATGAACCTCCTACAAGGACTTCAGATCCTATGATTCCTCTTGATTATGATAATTATGCAAAACATAAGATGGAAATGGAAAAGAAGATAACTAAAAGCAAAATACCTTGGACAATACTTCGATTTGCTGCAATAACGCCTTTTGAAATGGGATGGAATGTTCCTGATATAATGTATGAAATTCCGCTTGAACAACGAATTGAAGTGGCCGATACAAGAGATGTGGGATTGGCATGTGCAAATGCTGTTGAAGTTGATACCGCTGGCAAGATTCTTTTCATAGGTGGAGGAAATGGAAATCAGTTATATCAATTAGATTATGTTTCAAAAATGCTTGAAGCACTAGGAATAGGGATGTTGCCTAAAGAAGCATTTAAACCTGTAAAAAGTATTGATGATTACTATCATTGTGATTGGATGAACACAGATGAAGCACAAAGATTACTAAAGTTCCAAAGATATTCTTTTGAAGATTTCCTAAGAGTTTTTAAGAAGAAAATTGGCTTTAAGAGATTTATAGTAAAACTGTTTAAGCCAACAGTAAGAGGTATTTTACTGAGTAAATCACCATATTATAAAGAACATAAGAAGAAACGAACACGTTATGATTCCAAAGGAAAACCTTCCTTTGGATAATTTTTTATTTTTTGTCAATGGTAAGATATATATATCACTATTTGACATCTAATTCAAAAAGCAAGTTTATGAAATAGCTAATATTTCACAAAAAAATGTACCTTGATGGTGATAAAATGAACAAAGAAACAAAAAAAGAACTTGTTGTTGGAATTGACTTAGGAACAACAAACTCAGGTATCGCATACATGGTTGCTGGTAAACCAGAGATAATCCCAAACATTGAGGGTGGAAGAATCACACCTAGTGTTATAACCTTCAATGAAGATGGAACTCGATCAGTAGGTATACAAGCAAAAAGACAAGCTATAGCCATGCCTGATCGAACTATTAGAAGTATTAAACGAAAAATGGGTACTGATTTTACATTTACAGTAGATGGGAAAGATCTTCGTCCTGAAGAAATGTCTGCTATGATCCTAACTAAATTAAAAGAAGATGCTGAAGCTTATCTTAATCAAAAAATTGAGAAAGCTGTAATAACTGTTCCAGCTTATTTCAGTGATTCTCAGAGACAAGCTACAAAAGATGCTGGAGAAATCGCTGGTTTAGAAGTATTAAGAATTGTAAATGAACCAACTGCTAGTGCTCTTGCCTATGGTCTAGATAAAGTAGGTGCTGAAAGAGTTCTTGTATTTGACCTTGGAGGTGGAACCTTTGATGTTTCAATACTAGAACTTGATGAAGGATTATTTAGAGTAGTTGCTACTTCTGGTAACAATCTTCTGGGAGGAGATGACTGGGATCAAAGGATTATTGATTGGATAACTGAAGAATTCAAGAAGAAAGAAGGTATAGATTTAGCTAAAGATTCTAAAGTAGTTCAACGATTAAAAGATGCTGCAGAAGAAGCTAAAATTGAATTAACTTCAAAATTAAGTACAAAAATCAGTCTTCCTTACATTACAGCTGATGCTTCAGGTCCAAAGCATCTAGAAATGGAACTATCAAGAGCTAAATTTGAGGACATGACTAAGGATTTAGTAGAAAAATGTGCTGGTCCTTCAAGACAAGCAATGAAAGATGGTAATTTCAAAGCTGAAGATCTTGACAAAGTAATCTTAGTTGGTGGTGCTACACGAATGCCCATGATTAGAGAGATGTCTAAGGAATTGTTTGGAAAAGAACCACACAAAGGAGTAGCTCCAGAAGAAGTAGTTGCATTAGGTGCTGCTGTTCAAGCAGCTGTTCTAGCTGGAGAAGTTAAAGATATTTTACTTCTAGATGTAACTCCTCTGACCTTGGGTGTTGAAACTTTAGGTCAAGTGATGACACCTCTAATTGATAGAAATACAACCATTCCAGTTACAAAGAAAAAGGTTTTCACTACAGCTGGTGACAGCCAAACATCTGTTGAAATACATGTTCTTCAAGGAGAACGAACAATGGCCTCTGATAATATAACTCTTGGACAATTTCAATTAGTTGGAATACCTCCAGCCCGTCGCGGAATACCTCAGATAGAAGTTGCATTTGATCTTGATGCTAATGGTATCTTGCAAGTTTCAGCTAAAGACTTAGGAACTGGCAAAGAACAGAGTGTAGTAATTCAATCCTCACACTTATCTGATAATGACATTGATAAAATGAAAAACGATTCAGAAAAATATAAGGAAGAAGATGAGCAACGAAAAGCAATCATCGAAGCTAAAAATACTGCAGAACAAGCAGTTTATACAACTGAGAAAACAATCATAGATCTTGGAGATAAAATATCTGATGAAGAGAAGCAATCACTAGAAGAAAAGATGGAAGAATTGAAGAAAGAAGCAGAAACTGAAGATGCTGAAAAAATCAAAGCAAAAACAGATGATCTAATGCAAGTTATAATGCAGATTTCTCAGAGAATCTATCAAGAAACAGGTCAAGCTCCAGGTGCAGAACAGCCTGAAGGTCAATATGGTCCTGGTCCCTCGGATTCTCCTGGTGCTCCAACTCAACATGATATTGATGAAGAACAAGTTATCGATGTGGATTATGAACCCGTAGAGGATGATGAATAAATTCATCACTTTAATCGATAACATTTTTATTCTCTTTTTATTTTTTATTTTGTTTGCTTCTAAAATAGAAGAGGTCAAAACATGTCCCAAAAACGAGATTATTACGAAGTACTTGGTGTATCAAAAGATGCATCAGAAACTGAAATCAAAAAAGCTTTTCGAAAACTAGCCATGGAATATCATCCAGACAGAAATCCAGATAATCCAGAAGCTGCTGAGAAATTCAAAGAGGCTACAGAAGCTTATGATATTCTTTCTAACTCTGAAAAACGAAATTCATATGATAGATTTGGATTTGCAGGGGTTCATTCAGATTTCTCTTCAGTAAATTCACGTGACTTTTCAACCATATCTGATTTGTTTTCATCCCTCTTTAGAGATGATTTTGTGGGTGATGATCTCTTTAGTCAATTTTTTGGTGGAAGACGTAGATCCAGACAATCTGGACCACAAAGAGGTTCAGACCTTCTTATGAATTATCAAATTACCTTCATAGAAGCTCTATATGGAACTAAAAAAGTTGTAGAAGTTCCTATTAAGAAAGAATGTGAAACATGTAAAGGAACTGGGGCTCATGAAGGAACACAACCGAAGCAATGTGACAGATGTCAAGGTTCTGGAGTAGAAACTGTAACTAGAGAAATGGGTTTTACAAGATACATCTCACAACAAGGTTGTAGCAAATGTCAAGGTTCTGGAGAGATTGTTGATAAACCATGTAAGAATTGTAAAGGTTCTGGAAGATCAAAAGAA
>MEHH01000185.1 GCA_001940755.1 Candidatus Heimdallarchaeota archaeon AB_125 | reverse complement strand
GCATAACGTTAAGTTCACCTGCCGCTATCGAGAGTAGCGAAATAGCGGTCATCTGAAGCGCTTTGTTATTTTTGTTTCTTTATTTATATTGAGCTTGAATAAGGTAATGATTTTATATAGTTCTCCATAAACTCAAAATCTGGTTGTCCTTCTTTTGAAGGCAGTTTGATTTTAGTTTTTAACAATTGTATTTTACCATACTTTCTACCAAATGAATATTTAAATCTTTCTAAATCTAAAACTGCTATTAAAAAAAGAGCATTATATTTATTCAATTTATAATTATAACCACATGTTAAAGTAGTTGAACCAATAAAATCAATTGGTTGATATGTGGTATAACCAACCTCCTTATATGGAGGAATCTGTGATGTATAGTCCAGTGTTTGCACAAAACACTACATTAGCAGATAAAGTTCATTATATTGCTAATATACATAGAGATACAAATGAACCTGGTGTTCCATACACTTTCAAAACAATGGATATTACTTATAAAATTACTTTGCATCATTATTTCAGTTCAAATAGTTCGACAAAAGTAATAACATATACTGAATTCTTACTTGAACCAATACCTGGACCACAAACTGAATATTGGTTCAATTTTGAAGAAAACAGCACTCTTACAACTTATACAATTCCTACCGGTGATAGACTAAAGGTTACTTATGAATTGAAATATGAAGATATCACTGCAACACAAGGTCATATAACTACAAACATTATGCCAGATGGATTACAAAGTGGATATGGTATTGGTGCAACTACAAATGTTGTTTGGGATATAGTTGATGGAGTGCATTCAAACACTTACACTTTCTCAAATACAGATGGTATACTAGGAGTTCAACTCTACATGAGGGAAGAGATTTATCCTGATGTTAACTTTTATGGCCCCTCTAATAATACAATTCATACTACTAATGAAACTGTTAACATTGCTGTTACAGAAGGTTCAACAAGTTATTATAGATGGGATGGAGGTACTTGGAATTCATTTGACAATACTACTTCAACTGAATTAACCAGTACTCTTGGTCATGGTTGGCATTATCTCGAGGTTTCAGCTAGTGATCCCCTTTACAACAATACCCGAATAGAAGTTCTAAGATTGGGTTATGATGCAACATATGATAATCTAGTACTCCACAATGCTGAAAGTGGTGAAACGTATGCAGGAGGTTATGAGTTTGATTTCTCTGCATATAACACTCTGTCTGTTAGCTATTCTTGGGATGAGGATCCGACGCCTGATGCTTTAAGTGATCCATTTGATATAACAGCCCCTTCCTTTAATGGGTTGCATTACCTTGAGGTTAATACAACAGATCTTTTCAAAACACGAACTTATAATTACGAGTTTTATTTTGATTCTGATGCACCAACCATTAGTCTTGATAATGTCGCAAATGATTCATTCTTATTAGGAGGTAAAACAATCAAAGTAGAAATTATTGATTACAGTTCTTTTACATGGCTAAACTTTAGTTGGGATGCGGGGTCTATCCAATCATGGACATATGATGTTAGTAATATCTATTCCACTGTTATGCCATCAGGGCTAGGTAGCCATGATTTATACATATACGCTGAAGATGTTTATGGTCATAATTATTACTTAACTTATGTTTTTACAACAGATCCAACTGTCTTTTCTGTCGATTTAAGATATATGGATGATTCAGGATACTATTTGGGAGGAAATGATGTAGAGTTAATAATCCAGCAAAGTAATAGTACAGTTTACTATACTTGGAATGGAGGAACAGAAAAGAATACGACACTTGTGACAGAATCTTTAATTCTAACAGGTGCTGACTCATTACCCAATGTTGAAGGTACTCATGTTCTGAATATAACAACATTTGATTCGTTTGATGTAAGAAATGTTATCACATTTACTTTTTTTGTAGATAAAACAGCTCCTCAATTTGTAGGTGACTATCTGAGTTATAATAACACAAGGCAACTTGGAACTACTCTATTTTCATTTGATGTAGATGATAATAATATATCGAGAGATGCATTAAATGTACTATATTCTCTAGATGAAAAAATTTACAAACTATTTGCTACAAAATTTAATTTCTCACTGTATGGATTAGCAGATAGTCCTCATACTCTAGATGTTAAAGTCTATGATCTTTCTGGAAATGTCAATATCACCCGAATTTACTTTACAATTGACAATACTGCTCCAAATATAATTTTAGTAAACATTCCTAGCTTAGTCGATGATTCAGAACATGGTGATAAATATGTTCCTGCAAATGCTTTAGTTCAAGTCTTTTCAAGTGATAATGATCCAGGTTATAATACTTCATATTCGTGGGATGGGCAAGCTTTTCAACTTTTCATAGATAGTTTTAATCTCAATTCTACTACAGACAAAGAAGCAGAATTGATTATTAGAGCTATGGATACATTAGGAAATTATGTGGATGTGACATATAATCTAGTATATGATAGTACTCCTCCTGATGTCTTTCTATTAGATCCAAGTCCATTAGATCAGATAAATGACAGAACAGCTTTAAGCTTTAATGTTACTGATTTCTCTGAATATTCAATTAGTAATGTTGAATATGAATGGGATATTCTTGCATTACCAAATTCTGTATCTTGGGATTTAGATGGTGATTTTGAGATTCTGATGGCAGCTCAATTTGTTACTCTTTATGATGGTGCTGAGTTTGCTAATTTGAGCATAACTGTAGCTGATTTACTAGGGAATGAAGAAACCTATACTTTCGATTTCACATTTGATATTTATGCACCTATACTTGACTTCTACATTAAAGATATTGTAAATATTACAATGACTCCTTTCGGTGAATATCCCGTTGTAGGAGGTACTGAGATTCGATATAATATAAGCGCAGAGAATGATATCAAATATATACAAGTCTGGTGGGATGATGAAACAGAGTTTGAACCTATTGTTGGTCCTTATTGGAATTTCACTGTTCCTAAAACAGACGGTAATCATACTTTACGAGTTATATTATATGATAACACAGGGAAGATTGATTACGAGAGTAATAAAGTAGAATCTAATTTTATACTCATTGTAGATGATATCACTGTTTCATATGTTTTTCCTGTAGATTTTGAGAGTGGAGAGCATGTAACTCTGCTTTATAATGATACGTATACTTACATTGTGAATGTGACGGATGCTATAGATGAAGAGATAATAGAACAACTAGAAGTAGCTATTTTCTATGATATTTCTTATAATTTGAGTATAGGTGTTTCAAACATATCCACAATATATACTGTAACCTTACAGGCTTGGGATGTTACTAATTTCTTAGAGACTGAGATACATGTTCAATTTTATCAAGGATCTCTTGCTCAAGGACAAACTGTTTCTCTCTTTCTGACGGTTAATAAGAAAGAAGGTAATCTAACAATTCTGGAAGAGACTGATACAAGTGTCGAATACTATGAAGATTTTGAAATTGTTCTTAATTTGCAAAATGACTTAGGAGATAATCTCACAATTGAAAAACTTTATCTGAATAATTCAGAGGAATTCGATATTATCTCAACTGAATCAGAATGTCGATTTTATTATTCTTCTACAACAATAGGACAAAAAGGTAATTTCTCTCTTGTTATCCGAGCTGAATCCTTGTTTTACAATAGCACTCCAAGTATTAATACAACTATCTTACTTGAAATAAGACCTATTCCAGTATTACTTAATTTGTGGGTTTCAAATACTACTATTTTGGAAGGACAATCAGTTACAATAAATGCGAATTTAACATTAATCGATAGTACTCCCATACCTTTCGAAACAATTACTTTCTTTATTTATATTTATTACAAAAATGATACTACAATTCCTTCATTAGTTAAGTTTGACTTCTTTGATTATAATGATTCTAAATCAATACCAGATACCACAAATTTAGATGGTCTAGCTTCTATTTCATTTTTATTGGAAGAAAATATTGCATACATAGGAGTAAAAGCAAGCTATCTTGGAACGCCAATATTTGATATTATAGAAAAGGAATTTGATGAAATAATTGTTACATATCCTCCTCCTGAAGGTTTCCCAAGATGGTTGCTCTATGTTCTGATTGGTGGTAGCATTGGAGTTGCAGCAATTGTATCTTATGTAGTTTACAAATTAACTAGACCAAAATCCTTTGAGGAGTTAATGGAAAAAGTTGCAATAGAAGATATAGCGTTGAATTATTCTATCATGTCTCCTGGTGTTATACTCACTATTTTTGATCAAAGAAAAGGACCTATTCCACTTATTGGAGACCATTCTCTTGATATTGGTCGATATATTGGTAGAATGCGTATTGGGGTTGAAAACTTCCTCCTTAAGATAGCTGATCAAGCTTACTCAAGCTTGGGTTTTGAGGAGCATGATGCCGGTAGAAGAGTGGGTTCAATTATCCTACCAACTGAAAAAATGACTGGATTTGTTCATGGTTTACAATTGGAAAATAAGATGGCTAGAGGAGGTTTCGAGAATCTATCTCTTATTGTTTTAGCAGATACTGAATATGGAAGTCTTCTCTTGAATTATCAAGAACATTTATATGAAGAAATAGATGAAATGATAAGCAAACTTAAATCAAAGAAACCTCTAAAAGAGATCGAAGAATTCATCAAGGTAATAAGAAGAAAATCAGTTATAATAATGTTAGCTGCTAAAGAAATGGAAGCTCAACAGGGTACTGAGTAAACTTCAGCCTTTATCGATAGTTTATTATTCTTTTTTTCTATAAATATCAATAAGGTTATAACCACTATATTAGAGGCAACAATATGTCCTATCTCTTCGACGAACTTTCAGGTAAAAAAGATGCAGCTCCAGCTGTAGAGGATAAGATTCTTTTAATGGGTCTTCAAGCTGCTGGTAAAACCGCGATAAAAGATGTTGTCTTCTTCAATAAAGAGCCAGAAGAAGTCAATGGTTACATGGCTACTGTACATTATCAAAGACAATTCATTGATGAAGAGCAAAAAAGTATGATTATAGATTCAGGAGGACAAGAATCGTATTGGAATGAAGCTGTTACACATTTTCGTCATCTAGTCTTTTCAAATGTAAAACTATTAATTTGGATTGTTGATGTCACTAAACCTGAGTTATTCGAAGAGTCAGAGAGAAGATTTAGTTTTACAATTCGTCAATTCAAAAAAGAGAATCCTGATGGGAGTATTACTGTTTTATGTCATAAAGTGGATTTAGTAACTCCTGAACAAATGGTTGTTATTCATCAACATATCAGAGAGATGTTTACTGATCCTAAGTTTGAAGTTGACTTTGAAAATACAAGTATTTACTATAAAGACAGTCTCAGAGAAATGTTATTTACAATAATGGCTGAAGCAGGGATAAACACAAAAAGATTCGAACTTGTTTCAAATGTTGGACAAAAAGTCGAAGAAAGTGAAGAATTCCAAAGTTATGTTTTAGAACATGCTGAGGATGAAAAAGTTCAAGTTCTACGGGATTATTTGAATCCAGAACCAACTCCTCTCTTGCCTACTTTTGGAAAACTCAACTTACAGCTTGATTTAACAGATTATGATATTATTGAAATTGTTCTTATCGATAAAAAGACTCACTCACCAATAACTGGTGCATCATCCAATGCTTCTATATCTGCAGAAAATTCTATGGAATATTTGGTAGCATTACATGATTTCAAAACTAAGATTAAAGATAATAGTGAAGAAATTGATCCTACAGGTGCTATTCTAACATCT
>MEHH01000184.1 GCA_001940755.1 Candidatus Heimdallarchaeota archaeon AB_125 | reverse complement strand
GTTCTACTGCTGTTTCAAGTGCTTTTTCTATGATCTCTAATGCTAAATCATAATCATCCCTATAATAATGGTATTCATAAAGTTGCAAGTAAGCGTCTTTTAAGACTAATCTATCGTTTACATCTTTAGCAAGATCTATAATTTTCTCTGAATGTTTAATGCTTTTTTCATAATCCCAAACATGCCCTTCTTTGTATAGAGCTTTGTAACGTTCATCAAATGTTTGTGAGAATTCATAATAGGGTTCTTTTTTCTTTGCTATATCTGGAAGTTCTTTTTTAATTCTCTCAAAAATAACCTTCATTCGCTGTGTTTCTTCAATCGATTCTTCATATTTGGATAAATTCCATAAAAGACTATATTTACAATCAAGTGAATCGAAAATTTGGAAAATCCTATCTTGTTTTTCACTTAGCATTAATGCTTTATTCACTAATTCCAAACCTAGATCATAATTCTCAAGTAGAGTTTCAAAGATTCCCAATCTGTAAAGAAACCTTCCTTTCAAAATCATAGCTTGAATCGTATCAATTTCGCTTGAAGATTCATTTTGAAGAATCTTGTCTGTTTCTTCTATAGCTTTATAATACTCTCCTCTTAGTCCCATTTGTTCTATTTCTAGTAGTTTTTCAGAAGGAGTTTCTAGCATATAATTCACCTAAGGATACTAGTTATAATTAACAGACATCAAATAAAACATTTTCCTATTCAAATGAAATTTTCTGTAAATCTCTCTACTCTGAAGTTTTAACATCGGAAACATGAAACGAAAGAATCTTACCACGTAAATTTTATTGTGTGTGGTAAGATTTTCTACGATACATTTTTTGTGATTTTAAGCTATTTTAATCCCATTTTCTCAATAATCCTTATTTATCTGGAGTCCTTATTGTTTATGTTAGACAAACAAACTATTAGTAGGTAAGATAAAATGAATAATAACACAATTCAAAAAATCTCTCTTTTTGCTCTTCTATCCTTTCTTCTATTTTCTATTGCCATTTCACAATTATCTGTTGTTCAATCTGATTCTGTCTGGACTTTGACTGAAGTAGTTTCCACAGAGAGCACTCTAAACTCAGATTATCCTGCTATTGCTACAAGTTATGATGGGGACGTATATATTGTTTGGTCAGATGTAACTGATTACAATGGAGCTGGAGACGACATTGATATCTTTTTCAAATCTTGGAACAGTCAAACTGAAAGCTGGACTTCAACTGAAGTTTTATCTGATGTCTGTTCCAATGATTCCGTACGCCCTGTTATAGCTGTTGACAATTCAGGAAATGTACATGTTTCTTGGACTGATATGACCGAATATTCTGGCTGTGGAAATGATTCAGATATTTTTTATCGAAAATGGACTAAAGTAAGCTCTTCATGGTCTGCAATAGAAGTAGTCTCATCAGAAAGTACTGAAGGTTCCTCTATGTCGGCTATGGTAACTGATACCAAAGGGAATGTTCACATCGTATGGGGAGACATCACAAATCTAAATGGAGCGGGAGATGACAAAGATATTTTCTATAAATTCTGGAATAGTACAACTTCGGTATGGAATACAACTGAAGTAGTTTCTACAAACAGCACAGAGTATTCTGGTCACAATTCTTTGGATGTAAGTGATTCTTCAAATGTTTACATATGTTGGATTGATGAAACGGATTATTATGGAGCGGGAGATGACATGGATGTCTTTTACACTTTCTGGAATAGCACTAGTTCCAGTTGGAAAACAACAGAAGTAGTTTCAGACCCAAGTGACGGATTTTCTCTATACACTGCTCTTGGAGTTGACTCTAATGATAATATCTTCATATCTTGGATAGAATATACTTCTAAGTATATTATAGCATGCAGAGTTTGGAATAACACAATGTATGAATGGGAAGATATGGTGGTAGTCTCAAGTGAAAGTACATCAGCAAGTTCAATGGATCCAACATTAGCAGTCGATAAATTCAATAACGTTCATATTGCGTGGCAAGACAATTCAAACATTTTAGGTGCAGGAGGAGGAGATTATGATATCTTCTATAAGTACCTGGATGCAACAACAGATATCTGGACTACAACTCAAGTTGTTTCTACAGAAAGCACTGATGGAGCATATTCTGCATGGTTAGATGTTGATGGAGAAGGTTCAGTTCATGTTACATGGTGGGATTTAACAAACTACGATTCATGTGGAACCGACTACGATGTTTTCTATAAGAAGCTAATAGATGTTCTTCCAGTTGAAGAATTTTCTATAGTTCCAATAGCAATTTCCATCTCGTTACTAATCTGTACATTGGTATTAGTCGTGAAACGAAAGAAAAGAACTGTATAGGATTTTAGTTCTTTTCTAATATTTTTTTTATACTTATGGACAAAACTTTTATTTTCAACTGATTCTCTTATCACATTGAACTATTTAGATCCTGATTCAGTTTTCTTTCATAAACTTGCTAGCTCATCTAAAGGATGGTTTTCTATCCTCAACAAGTTTATTCAAAAATCTAATCACACAGAACAGCTTATCTCTTATTGTAGAACTGTTCTTTCTGAATTTGATTCCTATTCATCTGTTGATTCCCAAGTAGCTCTTGATCCGAAAAACTTCTCTCTAAATGAAACTCATCTAGTCACTTTAGCAACTCCCTATCACTTATCTTTCTATGATAAATCTTCAGAGTCTAATAAACAGAAAGGACAGTTTTTTACTCCTTGGTATATCTCAGGATTCATAGCTTCGAAAACCTTTGACTTCTTTATCCAACCTTATGAAACCTTTACAATAGATAGCCTATTGAATCAGATAAGAATAGCAGATATTTCTGTAGGAACAGGTAATTTACTCTTACCTTTATTGTATAGGATTATACAAGATTCACTACCTTTAACAGAGGAGCAACAAATCCTACTACACAGATTTTTGGAAACTAACCTTTATGGATTTGATATAGATCCTCATGCATTATTCATCAGCAAACTTAGAATATTGTTATTTTCATCTCTTTATCTACCAAATTTTGATTTACCTAATCTTGAGAATAATTTCTGTTTAGGAAACTCACTATTGAACAAGAGGATTAGCTTATCATCTGACCCAGCCTTCAAACCTGTTAGTTACTTCAAAAACTCTGATTCAGCTAAATTTGATGTTATTGTTTCCAATCCCCCATACATGGCTTATGGTTTAAGGGAAGCACAGAAATATCATCCAGAATTTAAGAAATATCTGAGAGATCGTTTCAGTTCAGCTGAGTATAAATTAAGTCTTTATCCAATATTCATTGAGAGATCTCTAGAACTATTGAAAGAAAATGGTACTCTTGGAATTATCACTCCTGACTCTCATCTTCTTGGTAGATATTATTCTAAAATTCGTTCCTACATCCTTGCAAACTCTGAGATATTAGATATTTCTTTATTGGATTTTGAACCCTTTACTGGAGTAACTATCGGTAGACCCACTATTACTTTTCTTAAGAAAACTACTGAAGTCTCTCCAGATTTCGATGGACTCTTTATTGCCAGATGGATTTCCTCTCAACAAGATTTCCTTGATGGTATCTGGGATGAATTAGGTAACGAACAACAAGAATTCCAGTCAAATGAATATAACCGATTTAATTTGTATTTTAGAATACAAGATAAAGAATATGTGCAAGGTTGGATTAATAAATGCTCTCTAATGATGGAAGATATAGTTACAGTTCATACTGGAGTACGAAGTAAGATTGGACAGAAGAAAATTATTAGCCAACAGAAAGAATCTGAAACTTGGAAACGTGGAATTATCTCAGGTAGTCAAATAAAACCCTTCCTTCTAGATTACCAGAATCACTGGCTGAACATAGATTCAAGTATATTGTGGTCTGGAGGATTTAATCCAGAAATTGTTGAAAAACCCAAGATCATTATGAGACAAACTGGGTATAATATCACTGCAGCTGTTGATACTGAAGGTTACTATCATCTCAATAATTGTCATTCAGTTTCACCTAAAGATGAAACAACTAATTTGTATGCTCTAGCAGCTGTACTAAATTCTCCAGAATTCAATAAAATCTATGGAATCTTAAGTATGGAAAAAGGACGAGCTTTAGCTCAGGTAGATATAGAGTTCTTACTGAAGATGCATATCCCCAAATTGTCAGTTAAAACAGAGAAAAAGCTTGAAGAACTCTTTTTTGAACAACATGAACTACAACAGAAAAATACAAAACTACAAGACTATTCTTTGTTGGATTTTCTACATTAGAAAACCGTTCTATCCCGAAATTTAGTTTTTTCTTGTGTTTAAATATGAAAGTTAGAATAATATAATAGAGCATGGAAAATTTAGCCTATCTTTGTTCATAGTTACCACTTAAAATCCTTACTCGAAAATCAAACCAATGAATCTTCCCCTTAACGCATATGAGGGGATTTGAGTGTTTCAACACTCTTAAACGACGATTAGTTTACATCAAGATAACTAATCAAGTTTCATAGTATGCGTTCTATCCAATATTTTAAATATACGTGCTCATGGGTGAGGTGTGCTAGAAGTGGTAGCTGTGAACATCGACCTAAAGAATGCATTTGAAGTGCTTTGTGATGCTGCTCTAGAAGCAAGTAAAGCACTACTTGTGATTGTGGAGAATGGTTTTGAGAAATCATTCAAGGTTGGTGACGATCCAGTTACAACCGGCGATTTGACAGTAAATACAATTCTACAAGATAGACTCTTTGAAGCTTTTCCAGAGATAGGATGGTTATCAGAAGAAACTAGGGATAGTCCAGAAAGACTTACTAAAGATTTTGTCTGGATAGTAGATCCAATTGACGGAACAAGAGAGTTTGTAGAAAGTATACCTGAATATGCAATATCTGTTGCTTTAGTAAAGTATGGTGAACCAGTTATTGGTCTTATACTAAATCCTTTGAAAGATGAACTCTATACAGCTATCAAAGGAATGGGAGCTTATCTAAATGGTGAACCTATCAAAGTAGCAGAGCAACTTGATGAGCAACCAATTCTGTTGGCTAGTAGATCTGAAACAAAGAGAGGGGAATGGGAACAATTCACAGAATCTGCTAAAGTAATTCCTACTGGATCTATAGCATATAAGCTAGCAGTTGTTGCAGCTGGTAAGGCTGATGGTACCTTTAGCCTTGGCCCAAAGAATGAGTGGGACATTGCTGCAGGTCATTTAATTGTAGAAGAAGCAGGCGGAAAAGTGAGTGACCAGTATGGTCAAGGTTTTAAATACAATCAAGAAAAAACTCTTGTAAATTCAATCGTTGGCACATCTAGTGTGGCTTTAGAAAGAATATTTAGTTTAATTAAGAATTCGAGGAATTGAAATGGTGGAAAGTAGTGAATTAATTGCACCCCATGGTGGAACATTAATTGATTTGATGATTACAGACGAGGCAGAACGTTATGACCTTGTAGAAAAAGCTAAGACATTACCCAAATGGGAGTTAGACGAAAGAGGTCTAGCAGATTTGGAATGTATTGCAACAGGAGTTTATTCTCCATTAACTGGCTTTGCAGTAGAAGCAGATTATAATAGCATACTCAAAAGCATGAGACTTGTTACTGGGATAATTTGGCCAATCCCCATTACTTTACAAGTTGATGAAGAGTTTGCTGCACAATTAAAAGAAGGATCAGAAATCTCTTTGACCAAAGAGGATTCTCACTTAGCAATCCTAAAGATATCCAGCATCTATCGTCCAGATAGAACTGAAGAATCTCGTAGTGTATACAGAACTGATGATCAAGCTCATCCAGGTGTAGTAGCTATATTCAAAAG
>MEHH01000183.1 GCA_001940755.1 Candidatus Heimdallarchaeota archaeon AB_125 | reverse complement strand
TAGAGCGTTACACTTTGCGTTATAGCCAAAAGTCATTGGATCAATCATATCTCATTCCAGCAAATAGTGCTTGATTTCTTCTTTCAAGATCCATAGATATTCTGCTATTCCTCCTAGCATCTCACTAACTTCGTAAAAATTCTTACTTGCTTTTGTATAGTTACTTATTGCTTTGGATGGTTTTTTCGCTATAGCATAAAGCTCCCCTAAAATGATTCCTTGAGTAGCTTCATACATCTTTTTAATAGCTGGGCCAAAGATATTTCTTCTTTTAACAAAATCCCAGTTAATTTCATTTCCTTTAATTGATACATTTTTACTAGTTGCAATCAGTTCCTTAGTATCTAACAATATTAGATCTAGAAGTTCATGAAATTCTGTCATCTCAGTAAATTGAGTCTGAACTGATTCAGCAAAGAAATCAGGTAGAGTCTGTGATTCTATTGTTACTCCAATCATTTCCTCAATGAACTTTCTAACTAGGTTTTTGTAAGTACTTTGAAGACCTAAGGTAACTAAGCTAGATTCAGTTACTATCCCAACTGTTTTAGTTTCAATCATTCTTTCATTAATCAAGTTTCTCAATTCTTTTTCTTGTTTCTTAATTCCAGTCATGCTTTGATCTGCTTTCTTAGCAAAGTAATGTGCTCGAGATCTTAAAATCAAATCTAGAACAATATTATTATCAGCAAATAGATAGACTTTGTTTTCTGAAATTAAAGACTTAACAAAGTACCTAATAGCATGTATTTTTTTCCGCTGATTATCCCTCTCTGGAATGAATGAAGGTAACAGTTCTATGGCTTTTTCAAGATGAGAGAGTTTATCATCAAGTCCTTGCAGTTCCTTAAAACTTGCTCTGGGATTATTATCATCTACTTTGAGAAAGGATAGCTGAATTTCTGAAAGAGCAGAACCCATTGCTTTTAAGGGAAAACTGAATTGAGATACAAGCCTATCAATTATGCTTAAATGAGCTAAATCTTGTTCCAATAATTCATTTATTATTGAAGATGCAGACGAATAAGCTACACTAACTCCATAAATGTAAGGTAATGATGCAGCTCCTTCAATATCTCCAAGTAACTTTTCTACGTCTACACATGCTTTTAGAGCATCTTCTACCTTTTGCTCATACAGATTAGTTACGATTGATGAATATTTTAATCCTAATTTTGTTAAAATATGAAGAATCTTAAGTTCTGATTCTTCCTGTAAGAATTCCTTATGCAATTTTTGTCCTTCAAGATTTTCAGTTTTTTCCAGCAAATCAGCTGCTTTCTTATATTCGCTTAATGCCCTTGAATAATATTCTGAAGCATGTTCTAGATCTCCACTTTCTAACGCAGCATTAGCTAATAATTTGAAGTGTTGGACAAGAGAAAGCGAACTATGTGCATCAACTATTGGTAAAAATTCTCCTTGGATAGTAATTGCTCTACTTCCTTGAGTTTCTGGGTTTTTATTCAAAATCTCAATAGTGGACTCGAAATGCTCTTTTGCATGATTTAAAATAGATAATTCACTAATAGGATCTGCCCACCAGAAATCTTGAGCAGCTTTCTTTGAAACATCAATAATATTAGAAAGAAGAGTAACTCCCTGTAGATAATCATACTCACTCTTAACTGTCATTACTCCAAGATTTTTATCACTATCTGGAAGGCTATCGTAAATTGGTAGAAGTCTCTTCATATTTTCTAGCTCAACTAGTGGCATTAGCACATTGAGTAAATCATGTTTGTTTGGTAATGGTGTTAAACTTGCTGTACTTGCTTCAGGAATTTCATTATTAATAACCCTGTACAGAATCTTATCTATTGATTCCTTTGCAGTGATATAGTAAATGTACTGGCTGGTTTTAGGCGAAAATCCAAAGACACCTCTATTTCTTACTTGCGAATAAACATAAGTAAGAACCCCTAACTGAAGTTCAAACTGATTAAGAACCATTAATTGATTAGAAAAGTTCCCATATAAAAGATCATGAAGCGGTAAAGGATTACTATTTGTCTGCTTAATTTCAAGAGATGCATCAAATAATCTTTCAATAGCCATATCAGCTAAACTATTGATTGCTGAAAGATTTTGAGCACATGATTCTGCAAAATTAATCCATGCAGTTGAAATTTCTTTAGGTTCGTCTAAGGTAGTGAAAGAACGATAAAGATTATCTCTTTCAAGTTCCATCTCAACGAATTTATTGAAAGGTCGAGTATCTAGCAAAGATAGATGCATGAATAATTATTTGTTTTGACTTCAATAAATGTTTTGCAACGCAATCTATACAAAAACTCTAAATATAAACTAGATAAAAGAAAATTGTGAAACCTATAGATTACACTAAACGCCAAAGTCAAATCATTGACGTTCTGAAAGCTGAGGAAATTGATTTCTTAATGGTTCCTCCTTCAATTAACTTCTTTTATCTTTTCAAAGGATATCTGGGGTTAAGCGAGAGGTTAATTTGTGGTGTTCTTTCTTCAGAAGAGGAAACTACACTAATTGCACCTTCATTTGAAAAAGAAAACATGATTATACAGACTACTTTTGAAGATGTAGTTACGTGGAAAGAGGAAGAAAATCCTTATCAGATTTTAAAAAATGCTCTACCTTCGAAACCAAAGAAATTAGCCTTAGAACCATCAACTCCTTTCGAAGTATATACAAGATTGAAGAAACAGTTTCCTGAGGCTTCTTTTCAGGATGCGAGTCCTATTATAAACAAGTTTAGAACTGTAAAAAGTGAAGAAGAAATACAAAGAATGATCAAAGCATCAGAAGATACAGCTGCTGGAATAGCTTCTGCTCTTGAAGTCATTAAAGCAGGTCAAACAGAACTAGAGATATTGAAAATAGTACAAGAACAGATGACTTTGAACTCAGGGGAAATGGGATGGGCATTAGTTCAAATTGATGAAAATAGCGCAGTACCACATGGAAAACCATCAAATAAGAAACTGAAACAAGATAGTGTCATTCTAATAGATGCTGGAACTACTTGTGATCATTATTTTGCTGATATCACTGTTACAAGTGTTCATGGAAAACCATCTAAGGAATTTTTAGATGTATATGCAATTGTTGAGGAAGCAAATAATATAGCTCTTGAGATTTCAAAAACTGGAATACCTGCAGAACAAGTAGACTTCGCTGCTAGAGGAGTTATAGATGATGCAGGGTTTGGAAAATACTTCACTCATAGACTTGGTCATGGTCTCGGGTTACAAGTACATGAAGAACCTTACATAGTCAGGGGAAATAAGGAACCTCTAGTAGAGGGGAATGTTCATACTGATGAACCAGGAATTTATATCCCTGGCAAATTTGGTATACGAATTGAAGATGATGTTTTAGTTGGTGAAAAATCTAAAAGACTAGTCGAATTTGATAGATATTTGTGGAAGTAATATGAATTTCAAAAACTACGATCGTGTTGCCTGTGTATATGACTATACTCGGAAAATACCAAATCAATCAGTTCAATTCTTTAAAGAGAAAATCTATTCTTATTTGCAGAGTAGATATAGCTTAACAAACTACAGAATTCTCTCGATTGGAGCAGGTACTGGTCGAATAGAATCATCATTAGCTTCCTCTAATCACAGTCTTTTTGGTATTGATATTTCACAAAAGATGTTGAGTGAATTTCAGAAAAAAGAACTACCTACTTGCTATCTTGTACAAGCAGATGGTTTATCCCTACCTTTTTCTAAAAACTTTCATTTAATTTCAGCTATTAACTTCGTTCATTTGATACAAGATTATAGACAATTCTACAACGAAGTAACGAATTCAACAGGTTCTTTGTTAGTTGGATATGCATATACTGACACTGAATATCACCCATACTATCTCAAATTCAGACAACTAATACTTGAAAATCAAAGGGAAGAACAGGAATCTGATGACACAGACTTGAGGGATTTTCATCAATTTATGGAAAGTACTGGGTATAAACCTGAAGTATGTGAATTAAAAACTGATGAGGAGATAAGAAATCAAGATATTGTCAGCAGTTTACAAAATAGATATTTTAGAAGCTTATGGGAAATTGATAATAAAATCTTTGAGAAAACTCTTCATGACTTTAAAGAATATCTTTCAACTAGTAAAGATGTTAAGGGAGAAACTTACTCCACTTACTCAATTACAAAGCTCTTCTTTTATGAACTAGATTAGCTTTCTAGCTTCTGTTTCCTTCTTTTCTTTCTTAAATCAGCAAATGTAATTAATCGAATAATCTTTACAATAATAACTATTGTAACTACAATAGCTCCAATACCGATTGCGAATGCAAGGGCAATAGGAACTATGATTAAACCAGCTAAGATACCGCCTATAATCTTGAGAGCTTTCATGACCTTCATTTAACTATCTTACTTTTATATTTTTCCAAGAGAAGATAAAATTATGGCAATGGATGATTGTAATGTTTGTCTTTTTGAATATATTTCTTCCCGTCAAACAACAAATACTCTGCATGAACATCATGAAGCTCACCATATTTTTGATACCATGGAGATGTTCCAAAATAGGCCCATTTTTCTGCAATTTCTGGAAGAATTGTTAATTTTTCTTCCTTATCTAGATTTTTCAGTGATTCTATCAGAGTTAGAGAAGCAGTTAAAACAACAGCTGTAGGCGTTTTTCTTATAGATGAATGATTCCACAATCTAGTCTTTTTCACAATAATGTTAACTATCTTTTCAGAAAAAATCTCACTGCTTATATTTGATTTTTTACAAAGAGTTTCTATAAGATTTTTAAACTGTTTTTCACTAAATGGATATTCTTTAACAATATCAAAAATCTCAAATCCTTTTTGAGTAAAATCTGGAATATCTTTTCCTCCAGAGATAATCCAATAAAGAACATCAAAATTTGGAAATCTTTCCTTTAGTTTCTCCTTTAGCAGTTCTTCATTAATATCTACTTCATCTAAAAACAAGATGAATTTAGAATTTATTGCATGGTTAGCAACCCATTTACTTACTTCAGCTGCTTCATTTTCTGGATTAGAATCAATTTCTTTGTATTTCCCTGTTTCATCTTTCCAAAATTCAGACCTATAGATGAATGGTAAGTCCAACTTCTTGCATTCTTTCATGATTGAATACATGATCTGAGTTTTTCCAGAACCTCCATATCTCCCATAGATATGAATATTGTTTTCAGGTAAGATGTCATCTTGAACTCTAATTAATTGCTCTTCAACTATTTTCACTAGAGAATGTTCAACAGTGAAATCATGTCTCATCCAACAACACTCCGGATTTACAAGTGGTTTGTATTCATCAAATCTGTTTGCAATTTCAAGTGCTTCTTAGCGCGTTAGACCTACATTTACTTTGACCTTTTCATCCGCCTTATGCATAGAAGGAACTTTAGATATGATATCTGTTCCATGAAGAAGTTTTCTGGTTTTTTTGAGATTTATTTGATCCTCAGGCATCAAACAGTGATTATTCTTCATATTAACATGCCAGAGATTATTCATAGTTCTAATGTAACTTCTAGAAAAGGATGAAGCAAAAGCAACTCCATGATTCCATCCAAATTCATCTTGAAGCTTATCATAAACTAAATCTATAAGAAGAAGATTTTCCAAACTGTAATCTTCTTCATTTATGATAATAACAATTCCTTTCTTATCTTTAGACCACTTATCAAAAAGAGCTATTTCTTTTTCAAATTCATAAATAGCAATTAGATCTGGAAAGATTATTTGTACTTTCTCAATGAAGGAGTTGAGAAGCTCTACTCGCTCATTCATCTGAACTCACTTACAATTTTTCTATTATATTTC
>MEHH01000182.1 GCA_001940755.1 Candidatus Heimdallarchaeota archaeon AB_125 | reverse complement strand
ATGACTGTTGTAGGAATCTATTCCCAAATAAATTTAGCTCAAGCGAAACGTACAGCTGCTTATTTGGGTGTACCTTTTGATGTATATACAATTGCATCAGAAAATGCAAATGTTATCACTAAACAAAGTATATTCTTTGATATATTATCTAAAGGTGGAAAAATGGATCTCCTTCTAAGAGGGTATTACCAATTAGAGATGGATTTTGACGAATTTAATGTAGTAGATAGAAATGAGATTGTTGAAGAACAAGAAACAATTTTAGGAAGAATTTATTCATTAACTTTTGATGATTCTGCAGTAGTTAAAGTAAATGAGGAAATATCAGAATTCTTTCAAAACTTTAATACATACTATTTGAATAATATGGCTAGAATATTGATATTTGCAATTCCAGCAATACTCTTATCAATTTTCATGGTTTTTGAATCATCAGAGCTTTTCTCATCAAGCTATGAACAAGAAATGAATATTTTACGGAGTAGGGGGATTAGTACAAAAAGAATTATCTCTATTTATCTATCTATAAGAATAATTGAAATCATAGCTGCAAGTTTACTAAGTTTTGCAATTGCAGTAGGAACTGCAATTCCTCTAATAAAAATAAATGGCTTCTTAAGTTTTACAAACACCGATACAAATTTAGTAATTGGTAGTATTCCAGCTATCCTTGGTATAGTGGTGGGAGTTTTGTTCATTATCTCAATACCAAGAATATTTATTCTAGTTAGAAGGAAGATTAAGATTGAAAAAACTCCAACTGTGAAAAGAAAATCTAACAAAGCAATGAAGAAACTAGGTAAAGCAAAAATAAAAACCTCGTTAGAAGCTCAGAGCAAAACTAGTTCAGAAGACGACCTACCACTATCAGAGGATTTAGCCATACCAGAAGCAACAGGTGCCGCAATTATTGCATTTTTTGCAATTTTAATAAAATACAAATTAATAACATGGAGAGATGTTTTCTTCTTAGCTCTGGGAATAGGGACATTGATCTATTTCTTCAACCAATCTATAATATCATATTATGATGCAGCATTTGGTGATTTTACTGTAAATCTGTTTCTGACTATTGCTGGAGCGATATTCACACTTATGGGCGCTTTACCTCTAATAATCAAATTCTTAGGTTTGGTATTACGAGCTGTGAGTGCTGTAGTGTGGAAAGCAAAGAAAAGCAGGTTCAATTTTTCAATTGCAGAAATTGGAAAAGATATAAAATATTTCGAAAACATCACATTGATTTTCTTGTTAGTAGTGTTAATACTAGTTCCGGTTCTAGTAATTCCTTATTCAAAAGAAACAACGCTTACACAACAATCTTATTTCATAAATGGATCAGATGTAAGAATTGAAAAATGGTCTAGTATAGATGAAATAAGTGTTGTTGACATAAGTGAAATTTCCCAAGTCGAAGATTATACACATGTTGAAGTCCATACAATATACAATGCAATGTTCAAATATACGCGGTTGGTAGTAGTAAATACGACGTCGTTCTTAGAAACAGTTGAAAAACCATCAGATAAAGTATCAAACATTCATTGGAATCAGATAAAGCAACTTGATGCAAACACAACCTTGATGTCAGAAACAATGATAAAAAGTTATTACAAAGAGATTGGAGATAAACATGAATTTGCTAATCCAGATTTGCCTTGGTTGAGACACTCACTAACAATCAAAGGAAGTTTTAATCTATTTCCAATGTATTATTTCGAGGAAGAATTCGAAGAAAATGAAAACTTGATGATAATTTCAACTGAAGCTTTTGAAATGTTGGAGAATGTAGTAGTTAAAAGACTGAAAACAAGCGATGATATGCTCATAAGAGCTAGAAATAGTAGAGCTGTACAAACAATTGTAAACAAATTGTTTGAAAAAGAACAAGATATGAAAGTGTCAACAATTGATGATGTAGAGGATAGTCTGAAGACACCGTTGTACAATATATTCATTATAGAAATGATTTTGTCTTTGTTTGTAGCTTTAGTTGTATTAGTTTTCTCAACTTTTACAACAGCCATAAAGATTCTAGAAAAGCGAGTTATAAAACACGATGTAATGAAGAAAATGGGTGTAAGCTCAACGAAAATAGTAAACATGTCTGCAATTCAGACAATGGTAGCTGCGATAATACCGGCACTGATTTTGGGAGGAGCAGGAGGACTAGCAGTAGTATATCCTACATTGAAACAATTGAGTTATGGAGTAGAACAGTTCACATTGTATGTGAATTATCCAGTTGTATTGTTATTAGTGATATTTCTAGGAATACCCGCGCTGATTTATCTTAGTTTGACATACTTCCTAAGAAGAGATTTCACTAAATATGCACCAACAATGATGGAGTAATAAAACAATGATGATAACAAAAGATCTGATAAAAGTTTACCACGACCCTCTAACAGACGTGAAGGTTTCTGCATTAAGAGGATTAGATCTTTATGTGAAGGAAGGAGAAGTAGCGAGTATCATTGGTCCAAGTGGTTCTGGAAAAAGTACACTTATAAAAATTCTTTCTGGATTAGAGAAACCAAGTGGTGGGACTATATTCGTTGATGAGATTAATATAGCTAATCTAGGTGAAAAACAGATGAGGGAGTTTAGATATTATAGAATGGGGATTATTAACCAATTTGTAGGACAAAATCTTCTCTCATCATTAACTTTGGAGAAGAATATCTTGTTGCCAATGAGAATGAGATATACTGCAAAAGAGAGAGCAAAAAAAGAAACCAACGAACTCATAAAAATGTTGAATCTAGAAAAAATCAGAATGAATCCAATAACAAAGGTTTCTGGAGGAGAAGCTGTAAGAGCAAGCATAGGTGTAGCTATTGCTAAAAAACCAAGAATATTACTAGCGGATGAGCCTACAGGACAATTAGATACAGCTAATACTAATGATATCATAGAAACATTTCGAGATTTAAATGAGAATTATGGCACAACCATACTAGTAGTAACTCACGATTTAAGATTCAGAAATGCTTTCAAGAAAAGCTATATCATACGAGATGGACGTCTTGTTGGAGTGAACACTGATTTGGATAGAAGTGAATTAGAGTTCATAATCAGACCTCAAGAATCTACACTTCAATCAATAATTGATAGCTCGCAATTTGTTCGTGTTCCAGATGAAGTTTATATTAGTGGAAACTACAAACATATAGCAGAATTTGACATACATCCATCAAAGAAATTTTCAGTTGTCTTTAATCCAGATGAGGTTAATGCTGATGAAGTTTATGAAATAATGAAGGAAACCGAAGACGATAAACTTGATGAACACATTAACTCGAATAATAAACGTGCAAAGGTTTCATTTAGTGAAGTTCAACCAATTTTAGAACAACAATTTGACTATCCAAAGAAATCAAAGGAAATTATCAGAGTAGAACATCTCAGCAAATCTTTCCCCGCTGGAAGGATGAAGAATGATGTTCTGAAAGATTTATCATTTAATATTAATAAAGGGGATTTTGTCGTTATTTCTGGTAAATCAGGGGCAGGTAAAACAACTTTGATAAATGTAGTTTCTGGAGTTGAAGAGCCAGATAATGGAGAAATCAAAATTAAAAATTTTGATATTGTTAAAGGTGACACAATAGAGATAGCTAATTTCAGATTTCATGAAATTGCTATGATTAGTCAAGTCAATAATCTGTTTAATCAATATACTGTTGAGGAAAATATGTTCATTCCAAGACTCTTTAATGATCAAACTGATAATCTATATGAAGGGATTGAAGAAATTGCTAGGAATGTTGAGATTGATCATAAGATTACTTCTTATGCAGCTGAGCTATCAGCAGGAGAAAGACAAAGGGCGGCTTTATCTGTAGCTTTAGCAAGAAAAGCCACAATTATTTTTGCTGATGAACCAAGCGCAAATCTTGACTCAAGACTAGCTCGAAATATTGTTACTCTGCTTATAGAAACAGCTGCAAAATATGGAACAACTATAATTATGAGTACTCATGATTTATCTTTAGTTCGTCCAGGTTTTAGATTAATTCGGCTTCAAGATGGAAGAATAATAGATGATTTACGTGTAACTCAAAACAATCTAAGAGGAATCATAGAAGACTACTTAGGTGTTGAAATAGCAGATAATTAATAATATAGCATTTTTGTTCGTATGAGAAGCATAAGTTAATTTTAGAACCTTAAGAGAAAAATTAGAAGTTAGAATTAGAGTTACTTAATTTTGATATTAGCAATAGAGTCAACTATGACATCAGCATGTTTGAAATCTTTCTCTTCAGCTTTCCCAGAAAGAACTCCAATACATGCTAAAGCTCCAGCATTCCTTCCCATAAGTAAATCACGATCATCGTCACCAACTACTATAGACTTGCTGATGTCAACTTCAAGAGTTTTACAACCATACTGTAACATATCTGGTGCGGGTTTAGCTTGATAAGGAGAGTCAATATCTAATCCATAGATTAAGTCAAAATAATCAAATAATCCAGCACTAGCCAATTGTTTTGATGCTGGTTCAGTACTATCATGAGTAGAAACCATTAATTTTATTCCTTTATCTCTAAGTTGATTTAGAAGAGAACTAACTCCATCAAAAGCTTCTACATATTCAGTAAAATCAATCAAATGATCAACCTCATCAAAAAGCTCTGCAATCTCTTCTATTGAGGAATTTATGGAAAATGTGCGGAGATATTCTCTTGTTCTTCTAATAATCTCAACACGTTCAATATGTATAGGACCTTTATGATCTATTTCTTCTGTCTCAGGATTCAGACCCATTAGTGAAAGTAAATCATTGTAGTTCTCTTGTTTCAAACCATATTTATCCAGAAGTAATTCAGCTCTTTTTTTCATGACTGGTTTGTACATGTTAAGAGTAAGTAATGTCCCATCTTTATCAAAACAGAAGATTTCTACTTCCTCAAATTTCTTATCTCCACAGATTATGGTGACCATATGAGTGAAGAAAACAATATGTGTTTAATAACTTTATGTAATCAATCTGGCAGAAGAAGTAGGTTTAGGATTCTTCAATCCTTTCTTTTAACACATCAAGCTCTTTAGTTTTTTCAGAAATTTCATCCTTAAGCGATTTGATAGTATTATCCAGATTCTCAATTTCTATTTTGATCTTACTAGCTTTCTTAAATTCTTCCTCTTGATCAATACTAGATATGAGTGATTTTTGAATATCAAGCTCAACATCCAATTCCTTGTAGAGAATTTCTAATTGTTGGTTCTTAAGTTCAGATTCCTTTTGTGATCTAGTAAGAGTTTTCTTTTCATTTTCCATATCTTCAAGTAGTTCAGTTAACTCTTGTTTAGTCTTCTCTAATTTTAACAAATCTTTCTTCATACAATCTTGACAATAATCTATATCTTTTTCGAGCTTCTCAATCTCTTTTTCAATCTTCTTTTTCCTCTTATCGTCTTCTTCTGTAGAGAGTTGGTTTTTAAGATCTGAAATTTGCAGAGTATCCTTAATCACTTGTTCCTCAAGTTCAGTAATATCGCTCTGAAGCTCTTTAATGTCTTTTTTTATCTTTTCAATTTGTTTGTTTGTTTTGTCAATTCTGCTTTTGAGATCTTCCATCTCTTTGTTCTTTTCAATAGATTTGACTTTTAATTGATCGATTTGTTCTTTGAGATCATCAATCTCCTGACTGATTTCTGAAAGTTTGTCAACATCCTTTTTATCATCAACAGCTTCCTTGAGAGTTTTTTCTTTCTCTATCTTTGCCTCTAATTCTTTGTACAAGCTTTGGATAGATAGCTCTTTCTTTTCTTTTTCTTCAATAATTTCTTCTCGTCTAACCTTATCATC
>MEHH01000181.1 GCA_001940755.1 Candidatus Heimdallarchaeota archaeon AB_125 | reverse complement strand
ACCCAGAAAGAACCAGAATCTTGTCCAAAAAGTAATTGAGGAATTAGATTTTCTTCAATCAATTTTCTTATTGCAGGAGGATATTTGGTGAATTTTTCAACCGTACCTATCCCATCAAACTGTATCCATATTCCTTTCTTACCAAATTTGATAATCTTTTCCATATCCATTAGACCATCAGCATGAACCCAGATGAATCTATCATAAGGTAAGTTTTCTTCTTCAATGATCTCGATAGCTCTAGGCACTGATGATGAATCCCAGATATGACATTGAATACGCATTCCTGTTTTCAAACTTGTTCTCGCTCCAGCTCGAAGTATTTTTTCTTGTAAAGGGAAGATTTCTCCTTCATCCCCTAAAGCTAATTTGATATACCCAGGCTTAATTCCTGTATCATCAATTCCTTCTTCAAACTCTCTAGTCCAAACAATGGCTATTTCATCAATAGACATTTTCTTAATAGCATCAGGAACGCTTAATCCCTTAACTGTACTTCCATCCCAAGCACCAGTACAAGTGATAATATTAAGATCAGACTTCTTAGAACACTCTACTAGAACATCTAAATCTCTTCCAAGACCGAGAGGTGTGGCTTCTACGATAGTCTGACAACCTTTGTTTTGTGCTTCAATCAAATAAGGTAAGACATACTCCACTACTTCTTCAATAGTATAAGATCTTCCCTCTCTATCTGCTCCAATTATATCTACTACAATATGTTCGTGCATTAAAGTTATACCTAATTCATCTTCTGAAATAGGCCCCAAAACAGTGTTTATCATTATAATTCATTTACCTATGTTTTTGAAAAGATGAATTCACACACTTAAAACTCTTATTTGAAATTTACTTTACAAAGATGGAGGATTTTATGGGGAAACGCTTTTATTCTTCGCTCTTATAGTTAATAACTAGTAAAATCTTACTTAGTTCCAATGAATATAACAAATGAAGGTTGATATCATGAAAATAAAGAAAAATCAAATAAGAATTGGTTTAACGTTTATTATAATTAGTCTTTTATTATATTCTGTTTCTATTTGTTTCCAAAATGGGGGATCTGAATCTTATGAAACTTCTCAATTAAAAGCAAATTTGGAGAATAAACTAAACTGGGAATGGGGAACAATAGAAGTTGTTTCAACTGATAGTACAAGTTGGTCAGCCAATCCATCGCTTGCTGTTGATGAATTAGGAAATATTCATGTGGTGTGGGATGATGCTACAGATTATGGTAGTTCAGGAGGAGATAACGATATCTTTTATAAACAATGGGTAACTAATACTTTATCTTGGACTGCAACTGAAGTTGTGTCAACGGAAGGTACAGGAGCATCTTCAACTCCTACGATAGCAACTGATGTCTCTGGAAATGCACATGTAGTTTGGAGAGACACTGCAGATTATGATGGTGCAGGAATAGATTATGATATTTTTTACAAAACCAGATTGTCTTCTAACTCTCTTTGGATCACAACTGAGGAAATCAGTAAATTTAGTTCAGATGACTCAGAATCTCCTACAATAGCTACTACTTCTACAGGAGATGTTCATATATTATGGAATGATTTTGATCCTTGGTCAGGTTCAGGAGTTGACAGAGATGTTTATTACAAACGTTGGTTTGCTTCCAATACTTCTTGGTCTCTTTCATCTTTTATTTCCACTGAAAGCTCGAGCCATTCAATCTATCCCTCTGCAGCAATAGATTCTGATGATAATTGTCATGCATTTTGGTCAGATAGTACGAACTATGATGGAGCTGAAATAGATTATGACATTTTCTATAAATACTCTGCTGATACTTCAAGTACATGGTCATTGACTGAGGTAGTGTCTACTGAGAGTACATCAGCTGCTTTCGGTGCTTCTATTGCTATTGATTCTTCTGACAATCTTCATGTGGTGTGGGATGACAGTACTGATTATGCTGGGAGTGGAACAGACGATGACATTTTCTATAAAGTGTGGATTTCTTCAATATCCTCTTGGTCATCATTGCAAGTTCTATCAACAGAAAGTACCGAAGATTCGCGAACACCGTCAGTTGCAGTAGATTCATCAAATAATGTCCATGTTGTTTGGTATGACAGTACTGATTACGCTGGAAGTGGAACAGATTATGACATTTTCTACAAGCGCTGGGACTCATCTACCTCTTCATGGACTTCTGTGGAAGTAGTTTCTGAAGGAAGTACAAGTGATTCTGTAGTTCCTTCTATTGATGTTGACTCTTCAAATAATGCTCACATTGTTTGGATGGATTATACAGATAATTTTGCTGGTTCGGGTACAGATGAAGACATTTTCTACAGGAAGTTACAAGAAGCTCCAGTTGTTCCTGAGCTTCAGACTAATGTCTTTAATAATTTGAGGTATCTACTAATATCAGGAATTATTGCTCTACCAATCTTAGTTTCTATAATTCGCAAGAGACATTTTATTTGAGCTAGTACATACTAGTTCATACTTTTTTCTTCTTTTTTTCTTTTTTGGAAAACAAAAGTTGACATATATTGAAAATTATTCAAGTATAGATTTCTGTTACAATCTCCGTTTCTATTTGTCACCATTCTTCTTAAATTTCGTATAATTTTGTTTCTAGAAACGTTTTTTAACCCTAACACCCTTATTCAGTAAGTTAACTAATAAAAAAAATAAACAGGTGAACATATGAGTCAGAATAATTTATCTGGTCACACTATAATCAAAGGTGTAAAAACTAGTTGTCAACCTTTTGAATACCTTCTCAATAAAGAATTTACATCTATAAATATTATTAAACAGGATTTGCGAAGTATTGATCTCTCCCCCTTAGCAACTCATCCTGATGTTACCTACATTGATTTACGAAATAATAAAATAGAGAATATTGATCTCTCCCCCTTAGCAAATTGTCCCAATTTAGGAAATCTCAGTTTAGCAAGAAATAAATTAGAGAGAGTAGACCTCTCACCTTTAGCAAATTGTCATAAATTAAAAGAGCTTAATCTTAGACATAACTCAATCAAAAGTATTGATTTGAGTCCTCTTGAAAACAAAAAAGAATTTAGCTCACTCATTCTCTTCTCAAACAAACTTACGTCAGTTGATCTAACTCCACTTCAATTTTGCGACAAACTTGAATATCTAAGTGTTGTGAAGAATGAACTTACGTCACTTGATCTAACTCCACTTCAATTTTGCGACAAACTTGAAAATCTAAGTATTGCGAAGAATAAACTCACTTCACTTGATCTAACACCAATCAGTTCACTAACAAATTTAAGAATGCTTTCTCTTCAAAAGAATGAATTTACTGAACTTGACTTTACTCCTGTACAACATATAATACCAAAACTTACTATGTTCAATGTAGATAAATCAATCGATACTCAAGGATTAGTTATTGAAAAAGCAGATGGCACAACTGAAAAGGTAGTAGAACCACTTATGACAGAGAAGGAAAAAACTAACGGTATCCTCTTGATAATAACTTTCTTTACTAGTGTCTTTGGATTTCTAATAGCCTTATACTATTTGATAAAAAAACAAAAAGCACATGCACTTATATTCCTACTAGCTGGTATTTTTGCTGCTTTAGCTGCAGTTTTCTTTGCAACAGTAACTTTTACTACAAGTATTTATGGGATAGTAGGAGAAATACTTATTGGTATAATTACTTGGATTGGTGGATTCGGTTGGCTCTGGGTAAGACTATCTGATGCAGACTATGAATTACAAAGAGATAAAGAGAGAGAACTAGAACGACAGCAGAGAAAAGAAACAGGTTAGTCAATCTAAAGGATTAACCTCTTTTATTTTTTAATTTTTCTCTTGCTTTTCTGTCCTTCTTGTATTTCTTAAGCATATGTTTGTCTAGCTGTTCATCTGTTGACTTTGGAGGATTTAGAAGTGGTTCAGGATTTTCTATTAACTATTTCATTAACTGAATTGTTGGACCTGTGTAACTCCCTGAAGCTATACGGTCATCTATAACAACCTTCAACTCCATAACTTGTCGAATATCTACTTTTCCTGTTTCTTGGTCAACAACTTGTGCTTTGTGCATTTGTCCAATTGTTAGAAGAATTCCTGTAGTTCCGTACTCAAAAAGATGATGATATACTGCTGGTACTCCTATTGATCCTAGATGAGCGAGGAAAACTGACGACCACATAGGAAAATCGTTTGTAAACATGGTCATTGGCATATTTTTCTCGTCTGTCCATCTTATGAGCCAGAAGAGAAATTTGATAAACCATCTAGGCATTTTTTTCGTTAACTCAACATCTTGTTCGTTTTTGTTTACACCATATCGGGCTTCATAAATTTCTTTGTTGACAATCTTCTGAACAGCTGCTAAATTGTCAAATGGGTCAAATTCTATCATAGCATTGATTTCCTCTCCACCCTCTGTCTTATCTTTTTTAACCACAAAAGCAATGACAATCCTATTCCTCTGCCATAATCTTCGTCCAGAAACGAATCGGTTGATTCTTGGACGTAAGGTTATTGTTCTAACTGCAGCTGTTAGATATATCTGGAAAAGAGTCAGTTTTTCTTTTTTATCCTTATCTCTGTTATATTTCTCTAGAAATTCATGAGTATGAGTTAGATCTACTTGAGTCTGAAAATGAATCTCACTCTGTGTTTTCTTTCGCATAATATGGAATTCTATCTCATGAAATTTTGTTGTTTTTACCAACTCTGCATCAGGTCTTCTTGGCATAGTTTTCACTTTTCCTTAAAATCTTTGAATAGTCTCTATTTAAAAAAGGTTCTTCTTAACTTTTTCCAGAAAATAGAAGTAAATCTAGTATGATGAGTTGTTGTCTCCTTGTCTCCTAAGACAAGAATAGTTAAACACCTTTTGTAGAGACCTTGGGCATCATTCCTTGTGGGTCAATACAAACTCTACGTGGATACATCACGTATCCTCCTACCCCGTTCGCACACCGTCTAGGCAATGCTTTCGGATCGCTTTTGAGTAAAATATTGTATGCAGCATTAACATCAGCATTAATAATATGACCTTGAGCGGAAGTGAACAGTCCTCGAGGAGATCTTCGACAGGCATAAGATGTTCGTTCTTTGGGAAACTCATTGTCAAGAAAACTGCTTTTAGAGGTGAAATCTTCAGGAAGAAGATTTACTTGGATTCCGAGCTCAGCAGCTTTGTATCGAAGTTGATTGATGATTTTCATAAAGGGGATAGCTACAAACATTTGAGTAACTTTCTTTCCCAAGTTCACTCTTTGCTTCCACTTTTCGTTATAGCCAATAATCACCTCATGTAAATCCCGTTCCACCCACAAGTTTACCAAATATCTGGTGAGTTTGTGAATGGCATCTTTCAGTTTCTTTCTAAACTTTTCACGAAGGTGATAATAAGCTGAACCATAGATTAATTTTTGATGTTGTTTCAATTGCTTTTTCTGCTGTTGTACATACTGTTCTCTAAGTTTTTTTTGGAATTTCAAATAATAATGGATAATACTTTTTATTCCTTTTCCGTGGTCCTTGATAACAATTGGTTGATTACCAAGGTTATCTACAAAGGTCACGATGTTGATAGAACCTAAATCTATTCCTCCCTTCCTAGTGCATTTCTTTATCTTCTTTGGTAAGGTTTTCTCATACACTAGTTCGAGTGTATACCCTACTTTTCTTGGAACAATTCTCACTTCTTTGAGTTTCGAACGAGCTGTCAGTCTAGTTTTGTAGTAGAATCCTACTTTCTTAGGTAAGACTAGCCACCCATTTTTGATCGTAGCTTGTTGGTTGGTGAAGATAGCCACCACTTCACCCTTTTTGGTTTTGTATTTTGGAGGTTTAGGTTCTGCGAAAAACGCTTCTGGT
>MEHH01000180.1 GCA_001940755.1 Candidatus Heimdallarchaeota archaeon AB_125 | reverse complement strand
TTATTATCGTAACGCTAGGTATAGCAAATACTATTTTCCTCTTTGCAGCATTAGCATTCTTTGGATTCGGAGATCCAAATGCCGTGAGCTGGGGAGATGATTTGAATAAATGGCAAAACGATTTAGTGGACCATCCATGGATGCCAATGTTTCCAGCGTTGTTCATCTTCTTTACGGTGCTAGGATTTAACCTTCTCGGTGACGCTTTAAGGGACGCTTTAGACCCAAGACTGAAGGACTAAAGTACCTTCTTTCAATTCTTTTTCTTTTTATTGTTCTCTTAAAACAGCTTTGGCTATTTAGAATTATATAAATGTAATTAAGAACCATTAGGATTACTAGTTTCTGTAAAAAATCGGAACAAAACGTAAGAATTTAAACAATTTTGCCATAAATGAAATGATTTACTTAAAAAGTATTTTAGATATTAAACCAAATTTCAAAGGACATTGTTTATATAGTTACCAAACTTAATAACAAATTATGACTATTAGAGTTACAACAGATGTAACTACATGCATCCCTAAGGAAATTACAGATAAAAACAACATTGAATTTATTGAATTTTATTTGAATATAAATGGAAAACCAACCAAAGAACTTTCAGAATTGGATAGAGAGACATTCATGAATGAATTAAGTGATATGAATCCTTTTCCTACTTCTAATTTTCCTAGTCCTCAAGACTATCTTGATGCTTTTCAGAAAATTTTAGATGATGGTTATGATGAAATATTTCATATTGGACTTAGTCCTAATATTTCTGGCGCTTTAAATTCTGCTAAAGTAGCTGCTAAAAAACTGAAGGAAGCTAAAATTACAATTTACAATAGTGGTATTATGGCTCCAAGTCAAGGATCAATGGTACTTATAGCTGTAAAATTGTTAAACCAAGGAAAAACTCATGATGAAGTTATTGAATACTTGGAATCCATCAAATACAATATTTATGGTGCTGGACTATCTATAAATTTTGACATTCTTTTTAAAACAGGTAGAGTTAAAAAAAGTGCAGGACTTACAGTTTTCTCTTCTTTAATGAAACTTAAACCTTTATTTGAACTAAACTTTGAAACAGGAGTAACTGGTATCGGGGGAGGTGTTGGTTTTAAAGGCGCTATTAAGAAAATTGTCCAGAACATAGAAGAAAAAACTGATGAAGGCTTAACTTATGATCTCATTATGACTGATGCAGGAGCACCTGAATTGCTCAAAAAACTAGAAGAAGCCGTTAAGAAAGTAAGAAAGATTAAGAACATACATCACTGGCCTATGGTTTCAATGATGATTCATACCTGTGGAAAAGGTTCGGTAATGGCAACTGTGTGTCCAACACTAGATGAGGTTTAAAATTGATTAAACCTTGCATTTTTCTATTTTCAGAATAAATGGTTTGGTTTAAGTTTTTACCACCAAACCTTCTCTCAAACTCTTTTTTTCTTTTTATTTCTTCTTTTATCTTATTCTACATATGTTAATATTTCTTCTAGAGCTACTCTATGATTCTTATCGTTTATAGATTGTTTAAGATTAAGGATATCTTGCTTTACTCTATTTAAAATCTCTTCAGAACCTGACCAATAAAGCATTGAATCTTGTATTTTAATCAAGAAATTCGGTCCTTCTTTCAAATTTTTTTTCTTCTTTTGTTAACATGCAAATAAAATGCAATTATATTTTCTTCCTTTATTAATCAAAGTGGTTATTATCATATCGATGTGTCTTGCTAATTGCACATCATAAGTCAAAAATCTTGTAGATTGGGTGTAAACTCGAACACGGGAGGGAGTTCTCCATCTACGTGAAAGTAGATTGGTTCTGCAACTCTCTCTAACTGTAACCTTACTGCACAAAAAATCTATTGAGTATTTAAACCAAATTCATTATATTACTTCGAGGAAGAAATGACTACTATTGTTGATAAAGTGCAATTAGAGCCCCTTGAGAAAACTATCCGTGAATTGCAGACCCCACTCTTTCTGATCAATGGAAAATTGGAACGCATAGATTGGAGCCAAGACCTACGCCATGTATTCAGATTTATTGAGATTATTTCTGATTTAGCCAAGAGAACTATACCTGAAAATATCTTTGCAGAAGCCTTTATCCAATTTCAATATTTAAGTGATTTATTACTGGAAAGTCATTCTGGTGATAATAGCTTCAACAACGATGATATGATAGCATATTTTCTTGCCCTTCTTGATAATACTTTAGCTTATTATGGTCGAGAATTAAAACAGAATTTGTTATTTAGAATCTTACGATTTTGGGGAGTAGACAAAGATTTAGGCATTTATTGTAGAAAAATCACACAAGCGAAAAAAATTCTAGAGAATGCTGAGTTAGTATACACAAATTGCGAGAAGATTACTGATGAGTTACTAACAAAAGTCAATCTCCTAACAAAATATCTGAAACAGATTCTCCCTCAAGCTAGTGAAGAGCTAGATTCAATGTTGGAAGAAATCACTGACCTTACTCGAAAGAAGATTGTCCCTTATGCAAATGTAAGCAATTCAGCTCTGACAATGATAGTAGCGTTTTTCCCCTTTTATCTTAATTACCCTGCAGTCAAATTGTTTGTAATGCTTCATCTGAAAGAGGATTTGAAAGTACCTCTTCCAGCTCTTCGAAAAGATGTTTATAGATACAGAAAAAAGCTTCGAAAAGCTGGGGTTCTGAAGAAGTGAGTAAATATCAACTGAAGAGAGAGTTTCATTGATTTAATAGAATGGTCGTTTAGTTTTATAGTCAATTGTACAATTCTTCAAAGCTAGATTTTCTTTCAAGTTATCAAATGGAGTAGTTAGAATATAATTTACAAACATCTTAAAAGCAAAAAAAGTTGATATAAGCTCTTTATACTACAGTATACTGAAACCTTTGAGTTTGATAGGTAAATTTATAAAAGTTAGAATAACAAAATCAACAAAGTGATTTAAGATTATTAGCTAATAATGTATAAAGTGATTTTATGAGTCGTCCACCAGAAGATGTGTTACTGGAAATTAATGGATTAAGAACATACTTTTTCACTGAAGAAGGTGTGGTTAAAGCCATTGAATCCGTTGATATCATAGTATATAAATCAGAAACACTTGGTTTGGTAGGAGAATCTGGTTCAGGCAAATCTGTCACAGCATTATCAATCCTAGGTATTGTTCCAGATCCTCCAGGAAAGATTCTTGATGGGGAGGTTATTTTCCATGGTCAAGATCTTCGTAAACTAAGTGATTCAGATATGCGTAAAATCAGAGGCAATCAAATCGCAATGATTTTCCAGGACCCCATGACCAGTCTTAATCCTGTTTTTACTGTAGGGGACCAAATTAGTGAAGCAATTATGCTGCACCAAAAGGTTACTAAGAAAGAAGCAAAAGAAAAATCAGTAAAGATAATGTCTCTTGTAGGTATTCCTAGTGCAGATGAACGTGTTGATAATTATCCCTTCGAGTTTTCTGGAGGGATGAGACAGAGAGTTATGATTGCAATGGCTTTAAGCTGTAATCCTGAGCTCCTGATTGCAGACGAACCATCAACATCTCTAGATGTAACTATCCAAGCACAAATTCTCGAATTACTCAAAGCAACCTCTGAAGAGTTCGACATGAGTATCATTCTTATTACCCATGATATGGGTGTAATAGCAGAGATGTGCGATAGGGTAGCTGTCATGTATGCAGGTTTCATCTGTGAGATTGGTGACATTATGATTATTTTCAAATCTCCATATCATCCATATACTCGTGGTTTGTTAAGTGCTATCCCTCGACCTGATGCACAGCGAGAAGATTTACAGATTATCAGAGGAGCGATTCCAAATCTGATTAATCCACCATCAGCTTGCAGATTCCACCCACGTTGTGATTATCACATGCTGGATCTTTGTGAAGCTGTTCTACCCGAATTACTTGAAATAGAACCTGGACATTCAGTTCGATGTCATCTCTATACAGAAGAAGGTAAAGCTTGGATGGCAGAAAAAGGAGAAAAACGAGTTATTGGTGCAGTAACAAGAGGTATTGTAGGTTAGGTGAAAAAATGAGTGGTGCAGATTCTTTTATAGATAAACTCCAAGAGAGACAACAACAAAAAGGTCTACTTGCAGATCGTATTCGAACCAAAGAAATGGGAGAAGATGTTATTTTAGATGTGGATAATCTAAGAAAATTCTTTGACATCCCTGTTCCCTTTGAAACTACATGGTTTATGATAGCTTTTGTAGGAGCAATCGTAGTATTTGCTTTTGAACAACTTATTGGACTTATTCTTGTAGGAGCTATTATTGTTCTCTACTTTGCTTTACCATACATTCCTCCATTCAATAAAAGACCTAAAGTGGCTCATCTTAAAGCAGTAGATGGGATAACTATAAAAATTAAGAAAGGAAAGATTGTAGGTCTAGTAGGTGAATCTGGGTGTGGAAAAAGCACAGCTGCAAAAACAATTATCAGATTACATGAACCTACTTCAGGATCCGTTTATTTCAAAGGTATTGATATCAATCGTTTAACTTCTGATGAGATGAAAGAAATTAGAAGACATTTACAAATAGTCTTTCAAGATCCTTATGCTTCTTTAAATCCACGAGCTACAGCTCATGATATCATTATAGAACCATTTGATATCCATGGTGTTGCTTCTGGTGATGAAGCTAGTTACAGGGTATTAACTCTTCTAAAAGACGTAGGTCTTGCACCTCATCACGCTTATCGTTATCCTCATGAATTCAGTGGAGGTCAAAGACAAAGATTAGGAATTGCAAGAGCTCTAGCATTAGAACCTGATTTTATCGTTATGGACGAACCAGTTTCAAATCTTGATGTATCAGTTCGAGCAGCCATTATCCAACTTATCTTAGAGTTGCAAAGGAAAATGGGGTTAACATACCTCTTTATTGCCCACGATCTTTCTCTTGTTAAAATTCTCTGTGATGAAGTAAATGTCATGTATCTCGGTAGAATTATGGAAGCAGGAACCAGTGATGAAATCTTTGAATCTATGATGCATCCTTATACTAAAGCATTGATTTCAGCAGTACCAATTGCTGATCCAACCAAACGTTCAAAGAAAATATTCCTTACCGGAGATATTCCTACTCCAATTAATCCTCCTCCAGGGTGTAAATTCCAAACCCGATGTCCTCTAGTATCAGATGTATGTCGAGTTGATGAACCACCTGCTAGATGGTATAGTGCTGGACATGTTGCTTACTGTCATAATATTGAGGGAGGACACGAAAACCCTGATTTCTTTAATCAGTAAGTTTTTTCATTTTCTCTTTTTTTCCTATTTATCATTTAGACTTTAACAAGGTTTATTTACTTATTTTCTTGTTTATTATTTGTTATTATTCCATTTTGTTAATGGAGGAGATAGAATGAGTAGAGTAAATCTTGAGTCAGCTCAGAATAATATTGAACGTTTAGCCTCAAATTTAAACGAATTAATACAGGTTTTAACTAGTAAAAAAGGTGAGATTGATTCTAAAGTAAGAGATTTTTCTGAAGAACTTGCTTCCTTTTTTAAAGAAGTTGATGAAATTAACCAATCTATAAACTCTGGTGAAGAGAAGAAGACACAGAGTTCCAGTCAGCTAGATCAGCTAAGTAATGAACTTCAAGAGATAACATATAGAAAGGATGTTCTCCAGTCTGAAATTACAAGTAAACAAAGAGATATTGAGCAATTATCAGCACTAATTTTGGAAAGAGAAAAAATTAGCACAGAAGCTAATCTTCAGGTTGATTCTTTAAATGAAAGAATATCAGATTTAAGGCGTAAAATTGAAGAATTTGATGTATTAACAAATGCATTAAATGAGGAAACCAAGGAACATACAAGAGCTAGAGAAATAAAACTC
>MEHH01000179.1 GCA_001940755.1 Candidatus Heimdallarchaeota archaeon AB_125 | reverse complement strand
TTTCTGATTTGGTGCTGGATCAATGTAGTGACTTTGTGTTATTTGATATACGGTTGCAGATAGTATAATGAGGAAGATAAGTATAGTTATCGAAAGTAGTAAGAAAACTTGACCTCGTTTGTTTTTAAGTAACATCTTTTTCATTTTAAACACCTTTTAACCACAATTGTAGATGGATTACACATGGAATTAACTCTCCATTTACTTCTGAAATTAGATAGTCAATACCTATAGCTTCAGTTGGAGGTGAGAGATGGTTATTTATCCAACTTCCCGCGAATTCCAAACCTGAAGTCATATTCTCATAATAGAGACTAAACTCACCATTGTCAGGTAAGGATCCATAAATCCCTTCTTCGATAATTGTTTGATAGTAAGTTATATTTTCAGTAAGACTGTTAATGACTGAATAGATGTAATTATCAAGCACATTTATACCATCTAGTGATTGAAGAGAGGTATACACTTCCTCATGATAATTTGGAACTATTGGAGGTTGTGTTGCTATTTGAACTTCATATAAAGCTGTAACCATGATGATCATAACAGATACTGCGATAAAAGATTCTATAATGAAGAGCTGTGCTTTTCTACTTCTTGTTAGTTTTTTCATTTTATCACCAGTACCATATTTGACATTTTAGAAGTACATTTCTAATCAGAAGTAATTGAGTTTTCGAAATGTATGTTTGTTGTTCCGCAAATGAAGAATGAGAGAACACTCCACCATGATTAGAATCTAGAAACATTGGTACTCCCATATAACCTGCAGAAAAAGTAGATTCAGTGCGTTCATTTACGATAACTACTGCCAATCCATCTGAAGTTACAGGGATTTCAGTTCCTGAATAAATTTCTCCTTCAGCAGTTGTTGTTTGAGTTAAGTTCACTGTGTAGTGATCTACTCCATAATCAGAGAAAGGAAATACTACTACTGCACTAGCCTCATCACTAAGAAAATCTCGTTCAACAGATAAATCTATGGCAGAACTAAGGGGGTTAGCATTTTCCCAAACAAATGGTCGAAAATCAAAATCAACAATATCATATTCTAAACCACTGCTTTGTCTTTCAATTCTCATAACTTTGTAATCTTGATAAATCTCCCCAACTTGAGCAAAAACAACTATAGTAAAATAATCTGAATTAGGACCAGTTATTGTGGCTGAATAACTTATTGAACCTGAGATGTCCTTTGTAGTTGTAAAGTTTGTGACAACGTTATCATGGTTATCTACTGCAATAGCCCAAATTTTAGCATCTGCAATAGGTGTTTGATATTCTTTTACTTGTCCATAAAGATTGATTACACCGAAAACAGCTGTATATTCATCTATTGTCACAGAGATGGGGGAGTATACACTAACCGCGAAATCCTTTATCATATTATATCCTAATTTGACGTTCAGATAGCTTATCGCCCAATAAGAAGACATATCATTTGTCAATCTATTAATTTTTGTAAAATCAAGTCCTCCAGAGGCTCCCATAGTACCTAGTTTGAAATCTGAAAACGAACTGGTAGCTATGGTTCCCCAATTACTTGGAGTTCCTTCTGAAAAGAAAATATTACTATAGAGTTTATTTAATTCTTGTTCTTGAGAATAAGTTTGCATTTGTACTAAAGAAGGAATCAATAGATTTGAAAGAACTATGATAACTTGGCTGAAAGCAATAACAAAGATTAGAAGAGCTAAAGCGAAATCAACACCTCTTATCTGAGCTTTTTTTCTCTTAAGAATTGATTTCAATCCTTTGTTTTTCTTAGATCCTTTCAATTTATTATTCTCCTTTAGCTTCTGCATCATCGCCCAAAATTCGCTCCTCAAGAAGAGATTTAATTTCTGCAAGAGTAGCTTCTAGTTCAACTAGCTCCATTCCCTTATCAAGAAGATTAGATGCTCGTTCTTGCATTTCTTCTGCTTTTTGGATTTTTTCTGAAACTAAATTATCGATCTGTTCTTTTATCTGAACTAAATCTTCTTTAGTACTCATAGATTGTTCAAGTCTCTCAATTTTATCTTCTAAAGGACCGAGATCAACTGATACAGAACCAACTATTCCTTCAGAATCTCCATCAGCTGAAGGTACAACTCCTTTTTCTAGAGTTCCCATGATTCTGATTACATTGAAACTCATGTTATTAACCAATTTCTGGAGTTCTTCAACTTGTTCCTTTATGTTTTTAACATCATCTTCAAGTTTTCCCATAGTTTCACCTTACCGATCGCTATATTCCTATATTAAATATTGGATTATCAGGTTGAATCAATATCTTAAATGCAAACCAGCCTATGAACATCAGTATAACTGAATGCATTAATCCTGCCTTTATTGACATCTTTGACATTTTTCCTGCTACTAGTCCTGAAAAGAATCCTTGAATAGCTAGCATATGTAAGAAGAGAATTTCAAGTACATCTAAATCTATATTGATCAAGAACATTCCAGCTGTTTGTTCAGATGAGATATTTGCTGAGAAGAATGGAATAAAGAATGTTTGAAAGAGTATTACTACTACTAGAATAAATATAAAGAATGATGCATACACAATCCAAACATAAGGCTTCATTGCTCCCTCTCTTTCTTTCTTAAGATTTACGAGAGTCTGAACATACTTCTCTGTTGCTTCGAAAATCTCTTCAAGATTCCCTCCTGATCTTTCAGCTTCTAGTATTAACAGAGTAGCTCTTTGAGCTAATGGTGTGTCGATAGATTCTTGGAAATCAGTCATAGCTTGATTAAATGGTATTCCCCAAGAGATTTTACTTGACATCTTTCTTAATTCTGGAGTTAAGGGACCATAATGTCTCTTAGCAGATTCTTGAATAGCTCTTGGTAATGCCATACCAGTTCTCTGTGCATTGCTAATTTCTCTTAGAAGATATGGGAGATTTTCATCTATTCTAGACTGTCTTCTTTCCTCTCTGTAAACAATCAGAAATGTGGGTATTCCTACAACTATTATAATAGCTAGAATAACGAAATCATTAATATCAAGAATAGAAATGAAATCTCCTCCAGTCTGTTGACTAATAACATCGATAATACCTAAAGTAACTAGAATTAATCCTGCAACTCCAGCGATTATCCAATAAATCATATCTTGAGTGATTTGAAACCTTTTAACCTCAACTTCAACTTCGTCACTTATTGTCATTTTTTTTCACCTACATCTCCGGTTGTGCTGCATCAATCATCACAATAATTACTAGTTCTGAAACAGGTATAATTATATACACTAGAACAGCCATTAGCAGATTCGCGTTACCAGCGGAACCTCCTAGCATCGCCATCATTGCTAGTATAACAATGAAGAATATCGGAGCAACTACTCCTAAAACCATAAATAATTCAGCCATAATCCCCAGAGTGTCAATAAAATTCTTCTCTAGTTGAACTTTATCGTTCATCAAAGTTTCTGAAGATACTTCCAAATATCTCTGTAATTCTCCTCCTGATGTAAAAGTCCCTACAATTCCTTCTAAAAAGCTTGAGTATTTTGCTGAAGGAGATCTGAGAGAAGCTTCACTTAGAGCATGTACTATATCATAACCAAACACTTGGATGTCTCTAGATATTTTCTTAGCATCCTTAACAATTGCTTCCCCAATTTTTTCTTTGGTTAGGGATAGAAATATCCTATCTGGAGTAACTCCTGCAGATGCCATGGCGGTCATATATCCTGCTGCAGTTGGTAATGCAGCTTCCAATTTTCGTTTTCTATCTCCAACCTGATAGCTAGGATATACCCATGTAAACACAAACATACTGATCAGGACTAAAATTGGTAGAACAATTACAAGAATTATTGATAATTCTTTCACCACAATTTTTACAGCAACAAGAACAACAAGAGAAACAATGGATAAAATTATAGCCCAAAAGATTCTAACACTGAGATACATCCTCACACTCTTATCTATTCCAGCTTTTCGTAGGGATGTTTTTAACCCATCAAATTCTGCAAGATATGGTTCTATAAACCTTCCAATATAAGAATAAGCTATAGATTCTATTATTTTTGAACTCATTTTTTTTAGCCTCGAGACTTATAGTAATATAATATTCTACAACACTATATAGTATAAGGACTATTTAACATTTATTCGTATATTGAATCCGTATATATTTCTTTTGAAACTTTTTCTATATGCAAAGGAGAAAAATAGTCTTTGTTTTCCAGTTTCACAATTTGAAACAGCCAAAATCATAAGAATTAGAAAAAGAATCAGAAAAACTAGAAAAAAACGTTTCCCTCTAACACTAAATATAAAAATGATAAAACTATGTTTTTACTCGAATCAAATGACTCTATATATTATACAGTCTACTGGAGAAATGACAGAGTGCACTAATAAGGAAGTTGCCTTAGATTCTGCCAACGTTTTAATAGTCATATCTCATAATCAGAAAAGGATTTACACATGGATTGGAAGTCAATCTTCACCTCACTCCAAATTTGCTTGTGCTAGAGAAACAGCTCGATTGAGAATGGAACTGGGTTATAAAATTGTTAATCTTGAAGAATCCGCAACAAATAATGAATTCTTGGAAGCAATTGATGAAGCAATAAATGCTCCCTCTGGAGGATCTTCAGTAAAACCTAAACCTAAACCTAAACCTGCTGCAAAACCAGCACCAAAAGCTGAACCTGTGAAGAAAACAACTCCAAAACTAAAACCAAAACCAAAACCAAAACCAAAACCAAAGGAAACAACTCAACCTAAGGAGAAAAAACAAGCCGAACCTAAAAGATATGACCCTACAACTGTTACTACAAAAATAATTGATGTAGAACACATTTTCAAGCAACTACAGGTTCTTCCTCCTATGAAAAACAGTATTAGAGATTATGTACTTGTTGGAGATTCCCTCTTTATTGCTCCAGAAAATCTGGAAGAGCCTGAATCAGATTCAAAAGTTAAACTTCCTGATGGTTCATTCGTTGCAGATGATTATATACCAAGATTGTTTCTAGAAAATGGTAAAATAATTGCAGTAGAATTATGGAGACAAAACTAATATCCCATTTTCTCCATTACTTTCTTCGCTATTATTATATATATATCATCGACTCCTTCACCCAATTTAGCTGAAGATTCTAAAACTGTATAACCTTGTGAACCCCATTTCTTTTCCATATCTTTGTAGCTTACAGCTCTTTTTTCCTCTAAATCAGTTTTATTTCCTACTATAATTATTGGAATATTAGGGCATTTTTCTTCAACTTCTTCGATCCATTTTTGTATATGTTCGAAAGATTCTTTTCTAGTTATATCAAAAACTACAACTGCTCCATGAGCACCAGTATAATATCTTTTTCTAAGTGTAGCTAATTTTTCCTGACCAACTGTATCAAAGAGAACTAGACGAAGAGTTGTATCCTCATCATGCTGTATCATCTTGCTATAGAAATCTACACCAAGTGTTGGGAGATATGAAGTTGAAAATCGGTTTTGAGTATAACGTACTGCTAAACTTGTTTTCCCAACTGAATAATCACCAGCATTGATTATCTTAATGATGTAAGTAATATTAGGGGATATAGTCATTCTAATAAAATAGGATAGAATTACTATATGAGGTTTGTTAAAGATGTAAGAGAAAGTAAGTAAAATCCGTGAAGATGTGGTCTTAGCATAGATTGATACGTTAACTTTTTTATAGGTTCTAAATAAGAAGAAATAGATGACTGAAGTGAATTTAGATTTCAGCAAACTTACTATAATCATTCCAACTTTGAACGAAGAAAAATCTCTAGGTAATCTTTTATCTTTAATAGAAAAGATTTGTCAAAATTGTAAAGTAATTGTATCTGATGATGGATCAAAAGATAAAACAAAAAAAATAACTGAAACATTTGAAGGTGAAATAGAGACGCTCTTTCTAGATAGAAAAGATGAGGAAG
>MEHH01000178.1 GCA_001940755.1 Candidatus Heimdallarchaeota archaeon AB_125 | reverse complement strand
AAGTTACCAGAAGTTGAATTAGATTTTCATCAGAGTCAGAAAGGAGAATTGTCAATCCCCGTTGAAATGGAACCTGACATAACTCCAATTATCGAAGAAGAAAAAGAAGAAGAAATAAAAGAAGAAATTATAGTTCCTTCTGAACCTGACTTGCTTGAAGTACTAGTACTTCCTAAGATTGATCTAGAAGAAATTCCTCCCATAGAAATCGAAGAATTAAAGATACGTTATGTAATGAGTATGGCAATTAAAGCTGCAACTAAAACTTTCGAAGAAGAAATGGATCTTGAACAGGAGTATATGTCCAGTAAAATTGATGACCAAGTATACATGGGCAAGAAGAATGAAGTTGAAGCTAAACAACACAAAATCTTTCAGCATTTTTACAAATTATCTGAACTTTTATTCTCTATAAGTCAAGATCATTTGTATAAAAACACTCACAATAATTTTCTCCTCTTTAATAATGAGCTGAGTGAAAATATTAACAAATTAAGAAGACTCGTTACTGATAAGAAAGAATTGAAAGGAATAATCTATGATATAAATGAAAGAGTGTTAAGACACAGACCTATCCTTAGAAAAGCAGCTCAAGACACTTTGAGATGGAAAGTAGTTATTCAACAAGAAAGAGAAAAATTCAGATTATATAAGGAAAATAAAGAGGGCCAAATTCCTGAAGATCAAGCTGATGATTTGGGAAGAAAAATCAAACAACTTGAAATCTATGAGGAGCTCTTAGATGAAGATATTAATGATTATGCTAAAGATCTGGATGCGTTAGATGTTATCTATGGAGAACATCTTCAATTTCAAGAAATAATAACACCTTACTTCAAAGATCTAACTCTTGATATTGAAAATCGCATTCAGAAATATAGTGAAATTATAAGCGCTCATCAATTCAGAAATCTATTAACAGTTGCAACTAGTGCTTCAAGCAGAGAAATAGACTATCAATTATTATCGGAGTTGAAAGCTCTATGGAGATATTCAGGAAAACCTGTGATAGATGAACAAAAGGATTTGGTAGGGTTTGTAGTAGGACCTGGACAATTAAATGAGAAGTTTGGGATAATCATTCGACAACAACAAGAATTATCCCTCTCGATGGTCAGAAGGATTTATGACAATATAGTTTTACCAATCAGCGGAGAACCTGAATTAAGTAATGAAAAAGAAAAGAAAGAATACCTACTTAATGAACTTCCAAAAAATATCCCTCAAGTACCATTTACATATTTGATTCCTGAAGCTATTATTGAGTATTGTAGGATAAAGGATACTCCATTATCAGAAGATATTGTTGATATTATTCTTCAACCTCATAATAACCTATTTGTATCTCTAGAAAAGTTGGTTAAAACAGCTAGAGAAATAAGAATTAAGAGTCAAGATATAATCCAGAATGGAGACGTCCTTCCTTATTTCAACCCAGCAGAAAGTAATTTAATTAAAGATAAAATTGCAGAAACTGAGAATACAGCTGCAAGAAATATTTTTGGAAAACCAATAGGTGAAGCTCACTCTGTTATCTACCATCCAATGAAAGGGTACTTCCTTGTTGTAGAAAAGAAAAAGGCTTCAGGAGAACTCTTTGGTATAATTTATGACTTCTTACATGATGTTCATAGCCAACCACTTATCTCAAGAACACAATTATCCATATCAGAGAAAAAGAAGAAGGTTCTAGAAGATTTTGCTGAGGAATATGATAGGACAGAAGATGAGATAGATGACATTAACATGTTAAAAAGAATACTTATTGAGAAAAATACTGGAATCCTCCCTGAAAAAGTAGAAAATTCAAGATTCCTATTATTTTCAATGGGGAATGTTAGACAAATAGGCAATATGATTCAAACAAGTTATGGAGCACCATCTTTTGAGCTAAACGATGTCTTCGATTTAGAAGGAAAAGTAGTTGAGAACGTCAAAGGAACAGAGATAGGAGTTGTATATAATCTACAATTAACAGAAAAACCATTCCTCTATCTCTGGACTTCAATTGATTTACTCCTAATTGCTTCATTTATTAGCGAATATCCTGCTTCATTATTCGAAAAGGATCAGAACTTCATTGATAATTTAGCGATCTCTATTGGCAAGCAATTAAGCATAGCTCCACAAGTTGCACTTCGACCAGATATAGTCATGACTTTTATGAATCTTATTGGAAAAATCAAGAATCTTATACAAATGGAAGAAACTATGGAGAAATTCAATCCTAAAACTATTGAATTGAGTAGAATTATTTCAGTAGATAAAAGAAAGATTCTTGCAGACATAAGTGATGAGGAGATAATGGAAGAAATTATCACTGATATAGAAGTTGGAGATGCAGAAGATGAGAGTAGATTTGTGACATCTCCAGATTATTATCTAAAGGATAACACGCAATGAAACTTGGTTAAACTTGCAGAGGCTTTTTAACCGTCGTTTAAGTGGATCCCCTCACGTGTTTTGAGGGGAAGGAATCAGGAGGAAGGAGAGTACCTTGGAGAGAAGCGATATTTCTTGCAGCATTGAAGTGAGTGTTAACTTGTTGACCACATTTGGTGCAAGGAGTGAAATCATACTGACCTTGTTGCCGTGGAAGAGAACCTCCACAAGTATAATGAATAGAGCTGGTGTAATAAGGGTTGACTGTTGCTAACTTCACGTCATATCCTAGTTCGAGGGAAGCTAACCAGACAGCTTTCTTGTAAATGAACAGACTATCAGGCATGGTGTAGATAGCTTTAGCTAAAGCACCTTTAGTACCAGTTGCGTCAGCTGTTAAGCGCTCAATCTTGAGTACTTTACATTTCTTTTTCACTAACACTGCTGCAAGAAAGTGAGGGAGCAAACGGGTGATTTCTCTAAGGATTCTATAACGACGAGTATAAACGCGGTTGAGTTCTCCCTTAAGCTTACAACTCCCATGAGTATCATACTCTTTTCTTTTACGGAGAAAACCACGATTAAGTTCATCTATAACTTTCTTGCTGAGATGGTCATAATGATTTGCTAATGCTAGTAAATCTGGAGGGAGTGGAACAGCTGAGTTGAACACTACCATATATTGACCTAAACGGTTAATATCCACTCCAAGGGTAGAGGTTTTCTTTCCAGGAATCTGGGAAAGATAGCGGTGGAGAAGGGTGGAGGAGTGGAAACAACCATGTGTTCCTTCGAGTACGACATCTATTCGAGGTTTATAACTAGGTGCTTTTCCACTGCTAACTTGAAAGACTCTAATGTAAGCTCCATTGTTGAGATACTCTAATGTTTTCGGTGGAAAGTGAACTTGAGCTACTAACTTTTTCTTTCCTTGTTTGGGAAAACCTAACTCTGTCCATCCTTGCTTTTTAATTTGGTCAGTTAATTCTTGTGCATTCCCTTGACGGGTGATAACATAATCTTTTTTCATTAATAGTTTGATTGGTAATCTTCCTTTCTTTTTACGTTTAAATGGTGGGGGAACAACTTGCTCCACAGGTAATCCTTGTATTAACTGAGGGACACTCTGCATATAATGGTCAAAGAGTGTGAAAACAGCTATCTGCCTGACAGCAGAAAAGAGTTTTCGGGTAGGTTTATCTATAATTTGTGCTAGTTGTTCAGCTAGAGTTTTGAGACTTTTCCAGCGAGAAACTTGAAGACTGTTAATCCACGAGGTGAGAAAAGGGACAACGATATTCTGTTCTTTCTTCAATAGTTGCAGTTTCTTTAGAAATGCTTGTTGGTTCTTGGTCAGTTGTGGTAGGAGAGAAAACTCGTGTTGTTGATAGAACAAAGCATCATCTAGAGCTTGGAGAACTTCTGTTTGAGAGCATTTTGGTAGTAAGGTGTTCAATTGTAAGAACTCCGAGGAATAAAGAACATTGTATTTCTTTCTCCAGTATGAATCAGTATGAGTCCTAGAACTGGTCAAGAGGTTGATGATATATCTTCTTTTCAATTTCCAAAAGTTTTCTAAACTTCTCTCAGTATAAGGGGAGCGACCGAAAATTATCCATTCTATGAGTTGTTGAGGGTTTTTTAGTAGAAAATTGAGCAATCCTTGCGCTTTCTTCTCCTTATCAATCTTCCCTTTGACAGCTATATGAAGCCAATGGAAAGCACTTTCAGCTATATTAGGATTCATCCCCACTTCTTTTCCTAGTCTGCGAATAAAGAACCTTTCTTTAGGATTGGAGCGATAAAGTTCTACGGCTTGTTTTACTACTTGAGGTGTAAGTAGTTGATGTTGTCTTTCTTCATGTGTTCTTATCCTTTGGTTAATCTCTTTTCGTTGGGATTGATCCACACATTTTAGCACCACTTGATAACTTCTCATCACATTTGATAAAGAAGGAGAGTGAGCTTGTGTTTTTGTTGCTGATTGTGTGGTCAAAGTTTCTCATACTCTTATCCTTAAATTGTTATTTAAACCCGGTAATTTTCTTGTTAGAAGGAGCTTTTCCTCCTCTTTGTCTATGTAGTTTTCCTGCAAAGGAGGTGACAAGTGCGATCATATCCTCAACTAGTTTATCTTCATGGAAGGAAGGGTATTGTTGATGTATTGAGATAATTCTAGTTTCGAATGTTTTACAATATTGTTCTCTCCTTTTCTCTCTTTGTTGCAAAATTAAGTAATTTTTCTCGGATCAGTTTAATACAGTGAAAGCAAAATAATTTTATTCCATAAATAATACAATGAAGATAATGAAAAGGACATTCTTGGGATTCTTCAAAAAATCTTTTGCTTCTCTGGATAGTTTTGAAGAAAATAATACACTCATACTATTTGGATTACCGTTTGAAAGAGTTAAAGCAAATAAAAGAGGTTCTAGAAAAGCTCCTAATGCTTTAAGGAAGAAATCTTTGGAATTTAGCGCAGTTTCAACCACATTCAATATCTTTCAAAGTAGAATAAATTATTTTGACATAGGTGATTATCATCCAATTAGAGAAAAAGAGAAACTTCAAGAAATCTGGAATGTTGCTCTCAAAAAGAATACAAAGATACTAGTTTTAGGAGGAGATCACAGCATAACCTATGATACTCTTTCAAAAGCACCATGGGATGAAAAAACAGCTCTTATTTGGTTTGATGCTCATGCAGACCTTTCTGATGAATACCCCTCGGGAATTTTCCAATCTCATGGGACTGTATTTGCTAATCTTAAAGACAAACATAAGCTGAAGAAAGACCAGATGTTGTTCATAGGAGGGCATGCATACACTCAAACGATAGGAGAGTATAAGAAAATTCAAGATGAAACAGAAATAATTCATATTCCAGCTCAGTCAGTACATTCAAATAAAAATGAAACATTAAAAATCGTCACTGATTTTGTTTCTAGATTTGATAGAATCTATGTTAGTATTGATTCAGATGCTTTTGATCAAGCTTATGTACCTACTCATGCAACAATGGAACCATTTGGGTTAACACCACAACAGGTAATTGAAATACTTGAAATAGTATTACCTAAAACAAGCTATGTTGACATAGTTGAATTCAGACATACATTCTTCAACAAAACTGCTCTGAATTTTGGTGTTGGATTGATCTTCAAAATACTTGAAATCTGGGAAAAGTAATCTTCAGAGAAGAAAACTTATTTTTAACTAATCTATATGTATTCCATGTCTCCCAAGAAGATAATTTTGACAGATAAAGCTCCTGCTCCCGTTGGACCATATTCTCAAGCTGTTAAAGCTGGGAATTTCCTCTATGTAGCAGGTCAAATCCCAGCCAATTCTGAAACAGGTGAAATTTATCGTGGTGATATTAAAGTAGCCACAAAACAAGTTTGTGAAAATATTAAAGCCATTGTTGAAGCAGCAGGTTACACTCTTCAAGATGTTGTCAGATGCAGAGTCTATCTCAAAGACATGAATGAATTCTCTGACATGAATGAGATTTTTGCTCAGTATTTTGGTGATAGTCCTCCTG
>MEHH01000177.1 GCA_001940755.1 Candidatus Heimdallarchaeota archaeon AB_125 | reverse complement strand
TACTAAGACTTCACAGGTGCCTATAGGGTTTGTTGGCGAATGTAGATTTTCCCCAATTTTTAGGTTCGTAACAACAGATCCTCCTTTTTGTGCCATTCCATGGACTTCTGATCCAAGAATATGCAAACCTTTCTTTTTAGCTGCAATTACTATAACATCGGTAATGGTTAGGATTCCTTGTCCTCCTACTCCACAAACAAGCATTTGATAGGTTTTACTCATTTTCATCTACCGCCTTTGATATTGCTTTCACAGGACAAATCTGCGAGCAAACACTGCATCCCGTACACATTGAAGGGTCAATCACAGAATATTTCTTCTCTTTTGAATTAGTATCTATACTCCAATGTATAGCTGGACACTGATATTGAACAATACAAGTTCCACATGCAATGCATATTTCTGGATCAATTTGATAAACCTCAATTTTCTGACCACTTCTTCTCTGTTGTCTCCACCATTCATTCGCACAAATCTTTCTCATAATAATAACTGAAGGACCTTCATGCAGTAAAGCTTCTTCAAATATCTTCTTTCCGTTTTCGAAATCATATGGATCAAATTCAACAACATATTCTACACCTAAAGATTTCGCAACATCAGCTATATCAATAACTTCTGTAGGATTAGGTTGAAATCCAGTCATAGCTGTCATTCGATTATCAAGAACTAATACATTGATATTTGCCTTATGATAAACAGCATTTGCTAAAGCTGTTAATCCAGTGTGGAAAAATGTACTATCTCCAATATATGCGAATATTGGTCTATCCTTAATTACTCTGGAAAAACCATTTGCCATACTAATTCCTGCACCCATACATAAGATAGTATCAGTAACCCAAGGATCAAGTGAATAACAGCCAATATCTGATGCAAAAATTCCCTTATTCTTTCTGACAACCTTTGATAATTCCCAGAAAGCTGCTCTATGTTGGCAACCAGGACAGAATAGAGGTGGCCTGAAGGGTATGAATTCAGTAATTTCTCCCTCTGCTTCTTGTATATCTACTACTGAACTAAGTTCTCCGCCTATAATTCCTTGTAAAGCTTCAGCAACTAATCTAGAATTCAGTTCGTGATATCTCTTTGTTATTCCTGTACACTTTCCATGAATTTTTGGAGCAAGACTATTTTGAATTAATAAAGCTGAAATTCTATCCTCAAGATAAGGATCGACTTCTTCTATGAAGATGATATTTTTCTTATCTTTAGCAAATTCAAGAATAGTTTTTTCATCTAAAGGTGCTACTAATCCTAGTTTAAGTAAAGGAATATCTTTGTTTAAAATTTCTAGTGCATCTTTAACATAAGAATACGAAATACCACTTGTTATAATTCCAAACTCACTATTGTTTGGACCTTCAATAATTGACAAACCACTTTCAGGTATCCATTCTTTAATTGTTTCCATCTTTGCAACAAGTTTTGGATGGTTTGCTCTTGCTAATGCTGGTAAGCATTGGTATCTTCTACCTTTCTCAAAATCTCCTTCGCTGTAACTAGTCTCATAGGTGTTAAATTGAACGTCTGATCTAGCATGGGAAATTCTAGTAGTTGACCTCACAACCATTATTGCTTCGAACTTTTCACTTATTTCAAATGCTTTCTTAATGAATTCTTTTGCCTCTTGTGGATTCGAGGGTTCTAAAACTGGAACTTGAGCAGAGACACCTAACCATCTTGAATCTTGCTCATTTTGACTGCTGAAACAGTGTGGATCATCTGCTACTAAAAGAACAAAACCACCTTTAGTACCCATATATGCAGCACTATACAGAGCATCAGCTAATACATTGATTCCAACATGCTTGCAAGCTGTCATTGCTCTAATTCCACTGATAGATGCAGCATAAGCTGTTTCAAAAGCTACTTTCTCATTAGTGCTCCATTCTGCGTAAATACCTAAACTCTTGGATGCAGAAATTATGGCAGTGCTTATTTCACTACTAGGGGTACCTGGATATGCAGCAAAAAGCTGAACACCAGCTTCGATTGCACCTCTGGCTATAGCTTCATTTCCTAGACATAGAACTATGTTTTCTTCATTTGCGATAAGTTCTTCTAACCTAGCCATATATATTCAAAAAATGAGGATAAAGAGACTATAAAAAGGATTGTGAAATGAGTATACATGATGCGTTGTGTCAATTTGTCAATGGACAAATTTAAGTATATTTCTTTCTTAGAGGTCATCATACAAGGCAATGTAAATGCTCTATACTCACTCTAAGTGGATACATCACGTATCCTCCTACCCCGTTCACCGTACGTTTAGGTAAGGCTTTCGGATCGCTTTTAACAAGTATGTTGTATGCAGCATTAACATCAGCATTGATTAGATGTCCTTGAGCAGAACGAAAGAGGCCACGTTTAATTCTTTTGCCAGCATAGGTTGGATGAGCTTGGGGAAACTCGTTATCAATGAAACTGCATTTGGAGGTGTAGTCTTCAGGAATCATCTCGACCTTGATCCCCCTCTCTGCACCTTTGTATTTGAGAATGTTAATGATTCTCATGTAAGGGATGGTGACAAACATCTGAGTGGTTTTTTTCCAGAAATGCACTCCTTGCTTCCACTTCTCATTGTAACCAATAATAACTTCATGAAGTCCTCTTTCGACCCATAATTCCACTAAGTAGTGGGTGAGTTTATGGATAGTATCCTTGAGTTTCTTGTGCCACCGCTCTCTTAATAGATAGAAGCTTTCACCATAGTTGAGTTTGTTCTTATTTTTTAGCTGCTGTCTCTGCTGCTGTACATATTGTTCTCTCAATTGTGTCTGTTTTTTCAAATAATATTGTGTTATACTCTTTATTCCTTTCCCGTGATCCTTGACAACAATCGGCTGATTCCCGAGGTTATCCACAAAGGTCACGAGATTGTGTAATCCTAAATCGATTGCTCCTTTCCTCTTAGATTTCTTCCTCAGCTTGGGAATTGTTTTCAGATAAACTATTTCTATCGTATACCCCACTCTTCTGGGAATAATCCTCACTTCTCTTAGTTTAGTTGTAGCATTCAATCTTGTCTTGTAATAGTATCCCACCTTCTTGGGTAAGACTAGCCACCCATTTCTTAGTCTGGCTTGATATTTGGTAAAAATAGCCGTTACTTCCCCATCTCTAGTTTTATAACCCGGAGGATTGGGCATAGCAAAGAACAAATCAGGATTCTTCTTCCACTCCTTTAAAGCTTGAAAGTAAGCTCTCCAGTTTCTAGATATTAGCTTGAGGGTCTGTTGTGCAGTATGTACTGGTAGGACTTTGTAACACTCTTCTGTTTTGAGAAGAGTGAACAAATCATGATAGAATAGCATTTTACTGTGTTTTTTGAGGTTACTTTTAATCAGGAAATTCGCTCGATTATAGAGATTTTTGACTTGATGACAAAGCTTGCTTAACGCAGGATGATAGTCTACTTCTATACATTCTGATCTCAAGACCTGAGTCATCAACGATTTATTGTTATTTTGCTATAAAAGCCCCCGTAATATCTAGTTTTCATCATCAATTTGGTGTGATCTCCAGTTCTTTCAAATTGACTAATTGACAGATTTAACCATCATATTATTTTACCATATTTCTAGTCAATTGAGTTTGATACAAATCATAGTATCTTCCTTTTCTTTGCATCAACTCTTCATGATCTCCTATTTCTACAATCTCTCCATTATCTATTACAACAATCTGAGATGCAGTTTTTATGGTACTAAGCCTATGAGCGATAATTATAGAAGTTCTACCACGTAGAATGAAATTAATCCCTTTTTGGAGAAGTGATTCAGTGATAGGATCTACTGAACTACTACACTCATCTAGAATTAGAATACTTGGATTAGCTATAACTGCCCTGGCTAAAGAAATCAATTGTCTTTGTCCAAGAGATAATCTTGACCCTCCTTCTTTTACATCAGTTTCATATCCATCAGATAATTGTAGGATGTAATCGTGCAAACCAAGTATTAAACATACATCAAATACTTCATCATCTGATGCATCTTTTCTTCCATACTTCAGATTATCCATTATTGAACCACTAAAAAGATAAACATCTTGAGGAACAACAGCTATGTTTTTCCTAAGGGTTTCCAGATCTATTTCCTTAATGTCGACTCCATCAACTCTTAGTTGTCCTCCTGTAACATCATAATAACGTGATAGCAGTTTAGTGATTGTAGTTTTTCCAGCTCCCGTTTGACCAACAAGAGCTATACTTCTGCCAGAGTCAATCGTTAAGTTGATATCCTTTAGAACAGGGATCTCGGGTTGATATCTGAAATCAACAGAATCTAACTCAATAAGTCCTTTAATTTTCTCTGGAATAATTGGTGTTTCTGAATTCTTAACAGATGGTTCTTCATCTAAAATTTCAAAGATTCTTTCTGCACTTGCAAACCCTGATTGAATGACAGTATAAAATGTAAATAGACTTATTACTGGCATGAAAAACCTGTTCGAATATTCTAAGAACGCATATAATTTACCATAAGTGAGAGTTCCAAGTGATATAACTGAATACCCTCCAAATATTATTACAATTGTACTTCCTAATGCTGCAATTAATTGGATAATTGGCATAAATAAGGACGATACTCCCGCAGCTTGAACATTTGCAGAATAATTTTCTTTGTTTAGATTTTTGAAGTTTTGAATGTTCTTTTCTTCTCTTGAGAGTGCTTTTGTAACTTTAACTCCTGAGATGGTTTCTTGTAGATTTGCAGTTATCTGAGCTATTGCAACTCTTGTCCTTCTGTATGCAGTTCTTACACGTTTCTGGAAGAAAAATGCGATTAGAAGCAAAATAGGTATGACTGTGATTGTTAACAAAGTCATTTTTACATCCAGAATAAACATTAGAGCAAGAATCCAGACAAGACTAATAAAATCTGCAAAAATATCAATAATTCCCGTAGTTAATAGCTCTCCCAGAGAGTCTACATCATTCGTCAGTTTAGAGATTGTTCTTCCTGACTCTGTTTCAGTAAAATAGTCAAATGAAAGATATTGTAGCTTTGCAAACAAATCATTTCTGATTCTATAAATCATTTTTTGTCCTAATTTAGCAAAGAAAATTGTTCTGACTAGAATTAAGATGAAATTAATAATTATGAATAAAAGATACATTCCTCCTACTATTAAGAGAGAATTTGATATCTCACTTGATGAAGGTGGAATAATGACAGTGAAACCTTTGTTCAAAATACCAATATTTGAAGAACTGTAATTAGAGACAAAGGAACTTCTAAAACCTGTAATGACATATTCAATTGGGCTAGCTGAAGAAAAGGGTTTGATGAAGAAATCAATTATTTGTTGCATAAGGATTGGAATTGTTGTTGTGAAGAGTGAAAATAGAATCACTATAGAAAGAACAGAAAATGCTTCCTTCTTGTAATAAGCAAATACACCAAGAATTTTCTTAAACAAAGTCCAATCAGAATATTTCTTTTCTCTTTGTTCTTCTTCTCTAGCCATATAGCGCATAATGTGCCCCATTAGTCATCTCCTCCTTGTTCTTCTGCTTCTTTCTGTAATTTTGTTTTACCTTTCTTTAACTTTCTAGGCATTGAAGCTGGAGAATCTGGTGGATCTCCAGAAGTTATTGTAGTAGCTAAACCATAATTGTTATCTTCAGAATCAGAATCACTTCCATAACTTTTTGCAAGTGTTTGATAGATTTCTTGGTAAAGACCATGAGCTTCAATTAATTTTTTATGAGTTCCATCTTGAACAATTTGACCATCTTCAAAAACCAGTATTCTATCAGCATATTGAACAGATGAGATTCTTTGGGATATTATTATGGTAGTTCTTCCTAAGCTTAAGATGTTCAGAGCTTCTTGTATCTGTGCTTCAGTTTCAGCATCTACAGAAGCTGTGGAGTCATCAAAAACAAGAATTGATGGATCTGTCAGCAATGTTCTAGC
>MEHH01000176.1 GCA_001940755.1 Candidatus Heimdallarchaeota archaeon AB_125 | reverse complement strand
AACGACCGATGCCATCCGGGGCCTTGCGAAGCAAGTCGCCAGCGGTACGGACACCACAGTGCACAGAGTGGTGACCGCGGTCACGACGGGATTCAGATGGAATGACCGGACCGTATTTGCGAGAGAATAATTCACACTCATCAGCCCAGTAGCCTTCAGTACGTGGACGCAGTGAAGCCTGCTGGGGGAAATCGTATCAATCCATGTGCATTTCCAATTCTAATCTTTGTTATAGTTCGTGTGATATTAGATGCTAGATTAGTCAAACGTCAATCGCTAAGTATTTTCTTATTTGGTTCAGTAATCGCATCAACAGGTTTCATAATTGTAGCTATAATAGCTGCTCGTTTAGCAATATCTCAAGGAGTTCCAATGTCTGAGTTTTTCATTTATTTACCATTTTTAGTAGAGACAGTTCTAATTATGTTCTCGCTGCTAACTCTCTACATAATATACATGGAAATAACTTTTAGATATTATATCTTAGCACTTTTAACCGGTTTTGCTTTCTTGTTCGTGGGGGATGCTTATCAATTATTCTATGGGTTGTTTGGTGACATAAAGTACAGAGGGATAACTAGAATATTCAATCTATTAGGATTCAGTTATATCTTTGCAATTCTAATATGGGTGAGAGGGAAAAAATTGGTTATATCTTCTATTACTGCAATTGAAGAGGAGAGAAAAAGGTATAAAACATTATATCTCGAGCTAGATGATAAAGTCAAAGATTTACTCATTTTGACACAGCTTCTAAGACATGATTTAGGAAATGATATCATTGTTATTTCAAATGCACTTGAACTTTATCAAGATAAGAAATCTGATGAACTCATAGAAATGGCTTCAACCAGGTTAAAAAATATGGAAAATCGTATTTCAAAGCTTCGCTCGAGTAGTGAAATCTTTTCAAGCCTTAAGATAGAAAAAATACCAATTTCCTTCATTAACGAAGTTGCTGATTTATTTGATAATGTTTCTGTGAAAATTAAAGATAAAAAAATCTACATTTGGGGAAATAATCTGTTAAATTTCATCCTATTCAATGTTATTGAGAATGCTTTCAAACACGGAGGTGAAGGAATAAATGTAATTATCAATGCTGAAAAAACTGATGATTCAATCGTGATTGAAGTTAGTGATAATGGAAAGGGTATGAGTGATGTTGAAAAGGGACGGATTCTGGATTATTCTCTTACAATAACTGAAAAAGAATGGGAACCTAGAGGAGTAGGTTTGAGTCTAGCTAAAACTGCAATCGAGGGATTTGGAGGTTCTCTTCAAATTGAGGATAATGAACCATCAGGTACAATTATTTCGATGAAGTTTCCACTTATTATCTCAAAAGAATAACTTAACCTCTTTACTCTTTTTCAACTTCTTTTATGAATTCAGATATCTTTATCCAAAATTTCAATAGACATGATATATCTTCAGTCTTTTCAGTGTTTATTTACTTCTCTTAATGAACTGAGGATAAGTTTAATAAAATTGAGATAACTAAACAAATAGATTAGCTATGAAGAAGGAAGAATTGGTAAGAAAAGGGTATAATGAGATTGGCCAGAAGTACATGGATTATAGAAGTATCTTTAGTAATCTCAAAGAACTAAAATATATACTCACACTTCTTCCAGAAAATGGAAAAATTCTTGATGTAGGATGTGGAACAGGTGTTCCAATAGCTAGATATTTTGTTGATAAAGGATTTTCAGTGACAGGAATTGATATCTCAGAGACAATGATAGAACTAGCAGAACAGAATGTTTCTGAAGCAAAATTCTACAGATATGATATGAATGATCTGGATTTTCCTGAACTTTCATTCGATTGCATAACAGCTATTTATTCATTGTTTCATGCTCCAAAAGAGAAACATTTCTCAATTCTAGAAAATTTTTACCGCATGTTGAAACCAAAAGGAATACTCTTCTTCTGCATAGGTACTGATAGCGGGGATTATTATGGAGATGATTTTTTAGGATCTGAAATGTTCTGGAGTAATTATCCCCCTGAGAAGACTCTATCTTTAGTAAAAGAAGCTGATTTCAATATTTTATTTGAAGAAATTCTTGATAGAGGTGAAGAGTTGCATTATTGGATAATTGCACAAAAGTAGTCTCCAATTGCTTTCTTTTTGTTTTCATTATTTGATAGCTCTTCATGTCATTTATTCCCATATGTCATTTATAACTATATGGTTAATTTATACATATGTTCAAAATGGACATATTTATATATGTGAAAGTACACTGTATATTTAGTGGTTAAAAATGTACAAAGACAAAACAAACAAAAAACGTTATCCCCCCAGAGGGAAACCAACTGGTTCTCATCATTCTGAGGGTCACAGAGGTATGTTTAAACCTTTGATGTCAATGTCTAAGGAGTCTTTCAAAGAAATGAGAACATATTTCGTTCTGAAAATTCTCTCTGATAATCCTGATGGAATAACTGGTTATCAACTACAAGAAGACTATCATTTTCCAAGAACAAACGTTCTCCGTGTATTAGACGATTTAGTTGAACAGAAGTATGTCAAAATCAAAAAAGATGAAGTTGATGGAAGAGCAAACAAGCTCTTTATTATTACAGACACTGGAATGAATTACATGGATGAGCTCAAAGAGAAATGGGCTGATCGTTTTTCCATGATGTCAGATACAACAATGCCATATTTCTCTCGTGGAGAAAAACATATGTTGTTGAAAAGAATTGACCAACTCACTTCCATAGAGGATGCAATTGATTATTTCCGAGGAAAAAGATCTAAGATTAAAACAAAACAATCTGCTATTCAAGAAAGATTAGAAATTCTCGAAAATCGTAAAGAAAGGTTGGATGATTTGATAAAGTTTCTTGAAAAAAGCGACAAATTTGATAAAGCAGAACTGATTGAACAAGTTAAAGATTGGTGGGAAACTACAAATAAAGAATAATAAGATTTGATAGAATAATTGAATGAACTGCTTTCTATCACTTTTTTTAATTTAGACAATAATTTTTATAATCTCACAGAATCGGTCTTAGCCATGAAAATTGTTTTCAAACCATATTCTCACAACCCAGATTTCTTAAGAATAAGAGATTTTCTACAAGAAACATATGTCGTTGAAGGAGACCTAATTAATTGGACATTAGAGAGATGGAATTATGCTGCTTATTTTATTAGAAATATGTTTGAACTCTCAATGGATGAATGGAGCAAAACAATAGGTATTTGGGAGACAGAAGATGGTGAAATTGTAAGTTTGATTTTGAATGAAGCAGTAGGTAGAGGTGAAACTTTTTTCCAAGTAAATCCAAAGTATCTAAATATGATTCCTTATAGGGAAATGTTCGAATTTGCTGAAGAAAAACTCATTGCTGAAATAGATGGAAAATTCTTACTAAGACCTAGAATAAGTGAGGGGGACAGTGTTCTTGAGAAAATAGCTGAAGAAAGAGGATATATCAAAAGAGAGGATGTAAAGGAGACAACCTCTAGTATTAAGCTTGACAAAGATTTTTCCTATCCCGAACTTCTTGAGGATTACAAAATTATGACTATGGCTGAAGACAATGACATAATCAAACGAACTAAAGCTTTTGCTAGAGCTTTTGGCAATTGGGGAACAGAGAATGAAGTTCAACCTTCTTCATATGAATCTTTACAAAAATCTCCTGACTATCGAAAAGAACTAGATGTCTATGTTGTAGCTCCTGATAATGAAATTGTTTCCTTCTGCTTAGTATGGTTTGATGATAAAAACAAAATAGGTATTTTGGAACCTGTTGGAACTGATCCAGATCATAGAAGAAAGGGATTAGCTAAAGCCTCAAATTATGAAGCAATAAAACGAGTTAAAGAAATGGGTGCAGAAAAAATATTTGTTGGAGATGGCCAGCAGTTCTATCTCTCAATTGGTTTTCAACATCACCAATACAATAATATCTGGGAAAGGAAATTTGAAAAGTAAATTCTAAAATTCTTTCAGATTACTTCATCTTTCTCTTTTTATAGTATTTAATTCCAAATGGTACTGTAGCTGCTATTAATAAGAAACTTCCTCCAATAGAACCTAAATAAATCCACAGATCATTATTCTTGACTGGACCTGCAGTGAAGTTTAATGAATTTGCATAAACATTGATTTTCAACTCATCATTAGTGACATTAAGACTTGCTCGCAACAGTTCATCTCTGGTTCTGTTAAGCCATACACCAAAGGCTTCAGTTAAACCTAAGCTTTTAGTGCTATCTGGATTAAGTGAGTAAGTGTTTGTGTAACCAATCATTTCAGATACTTGTAAAAGAATGTGTTTTGCTGACCAATAATCTAAAGCAATAGGATCTGTACCAGCTATTAGAGCATTTACTCGAGTAGCTTCAGTATAACTTGTTCCAGGACCTTCAGAAGAGGATGATTCTGGATTTGCGTTGACCCAAAGAGCGTCAATGATATTAAGAGTTGGAACACCAAGTTCGACCATTAGAGTACCCATTCCACCAGCTGCAATTCTGTCATGACCATTTGTTAAACCTTGGCTTTGAACACCCATATAGTGTTTAGTTGTAGCTGTGACACCAAAACCGGAATGCGATTTTAAAACTGGAAGATTAATAACTTTAAGTCGATCTTCATACCCTGTACCATTCCAAATACCATCTCTAAAACTTATTTTGGTTCCAAAATCAGTTTCGAATTTTGGATAAGAGACATAAATATTTGTTTCAGGATCAAGTGAATCATAGACAATATAACCATCATTCATATCTCCTTCAGAGTATTCATCAACTTCTATATTTTCTATATCATCCCAAAGATAAGTTGATACATATGAGCATGAACAGAATGAGTCCACCACATCTTGAGTCGACTGGTTCTTATCTTCTGAATTAGCCTCACTCCAATCCATTGATCCTCGTCCTTGTCCATTATCAGCTATTACTATCTCCCCTATGAAACCTTTAGGGTGCAATAAAATTGCTCGTATCAACTCCTTCAACATATCTGTATTAGTGCCACCTCGTTTTCCCCATTGACAATTTATTTTGAGTAAGACTACATCATCTACAGCGATTAAACCATCAGGTCCTTGATTAATTCCAACAGAAGCTGTTTGATAGAAAGAGCGATTTTGTGTTCCCATTAAATCAATTAAATCATTGATATGAGCAACATCTTCACCATTTACAATGAATATATCAGATGCACCATCTAATTCGGAATTTATAGAGTTAATATCTAGAAAAACTTCAGTGTTTGAGTTAATTGTATAAGCGATAGATGCGGTTCCAATTGTTGATATTGTTAGAACCAAGATGACGAGAAATCTGCTATAGCTGAACCAAGATTTAACTGTAGTAAAGATTGCTGTAAAAGAGATGATAGGAATAGCAGAACCTAAACCTATTGAAGCATTTCTCAAAGCTTCTTGTTGACAAGGATAAGTTATACGAGAAGGTTTTTTTCCTGTTCGAAATAGGAACCAAAGTAGATTAAACAAACCAAATAGAAATAGATTATCTAGAATTTGTTTTCTCAAAGGTTTAGGATTTAAATCTTGAAATTTCTCCCTTTTATTTTTAAGAAGTGGAATTTTCATCTATTTAGGAGATTATTATCACTCATATATTTTTTTCTGTGACTAAAGACCAATTAGTATTAAGCTCCACAACGTAGTTTCTGTTAACAGGAAAGGATCTTATATATTCTTCAAATTTGGGATGTAACATTTGCTCACCAAAAAAACCTATCCTAATACGCTTAGCATATTTCTCAGCATTTGCCAAAAAAAGATCAAATAATTTTCTAGACATAAATCCTTTTTCTCTATTGAACTGGTTACCCGTTTCTAATTTTTTCCGATACACTGAATGCGGGCAAAATATGCATTTAAAATTGCAATAATTGGTAAATTCTGGTTGCATGATAAATTTTTTCATTTTATACTCT
>MEHH01000175.1 GCA_001940755.1 Candidatus Heimdallarchaeota archaeon AB_125 | reverse complement strand
GAAGATTTTGTAGATTTTTTTTCTCAAATTGCAATGCACCATTTGACTAGACTCATTATAGAAAAAAACCGTGATGTCTTTCTTCCAGAAATTCGTAAAGTTCTTTTAGAAATTAAAAATAACACAATGAACTTCTTAAAACAGCCAACTTTTAAAAAATCATCTATACCATTAGGAATTGATGATAATCAAGTATATTCAATTGCTGAGAGTAATAACGAAGTTGAGATAAAAATCTCTCTTTATCCAAATGAATGGCAAATTTTCCGTTTAAAAAAACCGAAACGATATTTTGAATTAAGAAAAAGGAACTATTCTTCACATAGAGGATTTTTTTCAGTAAAAGGTGGCAAATTTCAACTTGCTATTCCGTTTAAAAAACGTTTACCTGATTTAACTGAAGAGAAATCTCTAGAAAAACAGAAGATGTTGAATATTGATTTGGGTTTAAAAACACTCGCAACTTTAAGTATCATAAGAAATGAAGTAGAATTGGAACGAATATTTTTAGATCAAAAACAAATAATAGGCCCGAAAGATAAATGGTTTTTACCTGTTGATAAGAAAAATCAATTAGAAACTTGTGATTTTTCAAAATTGATTAACTTCAAATGGAGATTAATTAAATTACAAAGAAAAGCATTTGATTTTCAATCTAAAATGAATAGAATACGTTATGAAAATAAGCAAAAAAGGAAAACTAATCACAAACTACCTCATTATAATAAAACAAAAGCCTATTGGTATGCAAGACGTCATTACAAGAATACTTGGCTGAAAATTCAAAGGATTCACACAGAGTTAATTAATCAAGTTTCTGCAAGAATAGTTGAGTATGCTATATTCCATCAAATAGATAGTATCAGATTTGAAGACTTGAGATGGTCTCAACATTCTCGAAGGGATAGCATAGGATATTTTCTTTCAGATTGGCAAATCCATTGGTTTTTCAGCAGAATAATAGAAGCTACATCAATCATTGCTCGAAGAAATAATATCCGAACTTATATTGTTGACCCTAAAAATAGTTCAAAAGCTTGTTCCAAATGTGGAAAAATAGGTCGTAGGGTTGGAAAGAATTTCAATTGTGTCACTGAGTGGTGTAAACTTAGGATTGATAGTGACCTGAATTCCGCAAGAAATCTAGGTAGTTTATCTAGAAAAACTCATCTTATACGATTATAGATTGTATAAGCTGGTGTCCGTATCACCACTAATAAGTAGTTCAAAACTACTTTGAAAATACGGTAATGGGAGTAAGAAAGCTATAAACTTTCTTACATAAATTTTCTAATAAAGTTCCATTGTCTTTCAGTATCTTCTTCAAGTGCTTTTAGTTCAGCTTCTGTAATTCCTCTGAATCTTCCTTGAAGTTTTGTCCAGTCAGTAATTGGTTTTCTATTCTCTTTTTCGTTGTATTTCTTTCCTGGACGACTGAGTACAACTGTGTTAGTTTCTCGATCCCATTCAAACAGAGGCCAAATACCTGTTTGAACTCCTAATCGAGAAATCTTTACAGAATCAGCTGAATCAGCACGCCAATTTGGAGGACAACTGATGTCTATTTGAATGAACTTGAATCCTTCCATGGATAACGCTTTTTGGAATTTTTCTACAAAGTCTTCTAGAAAAGCTGCACTTGCAGTTGCTACGTATCTGGCATTGTTTGCCATCAGTATAAAGGGAACCATTTTTCTTGGAGTTGTGTTACCATCAGGAGTTGTTGCAGTTCTAGCACCAATCATTGTATCTCCACTTCGTTGACCACCAGTGTTTCCATATACATTGTTGGAATACATTACATGGAGAATATTCTCCTGACGATCACAAGCACCAATCTCAGTTGCTATACCAATATCAGCAGCACTTCCATCTCCTCCCCAAACAATAACTTTCAAGTCATCTTTTCCTTTTTTCTTTAGTGCTCTGGATATCCCAGAAGCAACAGCATCACTTGCTGCAAAAGCAGTATTTACAGTTGGAACGTTAAAGGAAACACCTTTTCCTGATCCTTGATAAACACTTGCACAACTTGCAGGAACTACTAGTACTGCTTTATCTGCAACAGAACCAATTGCATGTCTGAATGCGAGAGCAGACCCACATCCTGCACAAGCAAAATGTCCTTTCAACAAAGCATCTTTTGGTTTTATCATTAAATCTTTTTGAGTTACTGGCATTTTATCATCTCACTCCTTAAGCTCCTTTTTTGCATAATCAATAATTTTTGAATAAGATACATCTTCACCACCAATCCCCATGATTTGTCCTGTGATTTCAGTATCCACATTGAATCTTTTCAGAACAGCTTCAACTTCAATTCTTAGAGGTCCCTCATGACCAAAGCTTACAGCTCGATCTATAACTGCTAGCTTATGATTCTTCTTAGCAAATTCGATTATATCTTCAAATGGAAATGGTCTGAATGTTCTTACTCTTAAAGCATTTACATTATGCCCTTCAGCTTTTAATCTGTCAATAGCTTCTTGGGATTCATCACCTATCGTTCCAAGTGTAACTAAGGTTAAATCTGCTTCATCATCACCATAAGGTTCAACTAATCCATTACCATATGAACGACCAAAACGCTCATCAAATTCTTTATGAACTGAAACTATTTTCTTTTTAGCTCTTTCCATCGCTGCCATTAAATCCCTTCTGTTCTTTGCATAAAGATCAGGACCTGTCATTGGACCAAAAGCCCAAGGATTATCCACATCTATCTCAATTATCGGATCATCATATGGACCTACGAATTCGTAAGCATCTTCTGCATCAGGTAAATCAACTTGTCCAGTTGTATGACTGATAACGAAACCATCTAAGCATGGCATACTGGGAAGGGCTATTTCTTTGTCTTCGGTAATTTTAAATGATTGAAGCACTGTATCAAAGACTTCTTGATTATTTTTAGTATACATTTGGATCCAGCCTGCATCTCTGAAAGCCATTGAATCTTGGAAGTCTGGCCATATATTCCATCCTGGAGCAAGACATCGGTTAACTACAGGCATGATTATCGGAAGTCTGCCATATCCTGACCAGAAAACATTTTCGGCCATGTAGAGTAGTCCTTGAGATGAAGTAGCTGTAAAAGTTCTAACTCCACTCCAAGCAGCTCCCATACAAGCTGCAAGAGCTGAATGTTCGCTTTCCACAATAATAAACTCTGCATCTAAAATTCCTGCATCAACATATCTACTGAGATTTTCAACAATTGTTGTTTGAGGTGTGATTGGGTAAGCTGCTATTACTTCTGGTTTAGCATAAAGGGCTGCATATGATGCCGCATCATTACCTGTCATAGATTTTGTTTCTTGTTTAACCACCATTTTATTCACCTTGAGGTACCATTGTTATTGCATCTTTTGGACATTCTTCAGCACAGATTCCGCACCCTTTGCAGTAGTTATAATCGTAACTAATTACCTCATCTTTTTCTCTATCTGCTGGACTAATTGCGTGATCAGGACAATATTTCCAACAGATATTACATTTTATACATAAATCTGGATTAACAACTGGATAGAAAGTTCTCCAGTCTCCAGTTTTTCCTGCTGCTCCTTCCATTGGATATAATATTGGTTGAATTGGACCTTTTGTCATGCTATAACCACCTTTGTTTCTTCGTAAGCTCGTTTTGCAGCTTCAACGTTTTTTGGGGCTCGTTTTTCTCCCCAGTATCTTATAATAGCTTTCTCTAGATTTTCAAAACTTATTATATCAGTTCCTTTCACAAAAGCTCCTAACATGGTCATATTAACTAGTGTAAATCCACTTAATACTAACCCTAATTCTTGTGAAATACCTGTTGCATCTACATAAGCTACCTTTCTACCAGTTCCCTTTAATTCTTCAGGAACTTCTTTGGAGTTGATAATAATCACTCCATCTTTATCCACTTTTGAGATATCAATTCTATCAAGCAGAGAAGAATCTAATACCATTGCATGGTCTGGATCATAGACTGGACTATGAATTCTAATTGGTGAAGTATCGAATCTAATATATGCCTCAACTGCTGCACCTCTTCTCTCAGAACCATATTTTGGAATTGCTTGAGAATCTAGTCCCTCATTCATAGCTGCTTCAGCAAGAATTTTCGCTCCTGTAACTCCTCCTGAACCACCACGGCTGATTTGTATGATTTCTATCATTACCTCTAACCTTAATAATTCTGGTTTGAGATTTACCTTATTTATTATAATAGTTTAGGTTTCAACAAAGATTCTTGAATACCGTTAACAACTCTTCTAGCCTTCTTTTATTGTATTCATGAGAGAGCTAAATCCTTCATAAGTTCTAATCTGAATACCCTTTCCACAAACCAATCTTATTGAATCAGATTCTATTTCTGTAAATGGACCAACTCTTGTAATAACATCAACATTTGCATCATGCCTTCGTTTCAAACCAGACAAGCCTAGCATTACATTTGGACCTTTGAACTCAATTACATCTAGACCTGCAAATCCTGCAATTTCCTGAGGTGTTGATATTCCTAATTTGGTTATAGTTTCCTGGAAAGCATACTTTCTTAGTAGGAGAGCATTGACTTTTATTGCATTCGTTTTAACAAAAGTATCTTTTAGCAAATCTACAACAAATTTGTAAATTGTGTTCTTTTCAATTGCAGAAAATGAAGCTATTCCCAATTCAGGCAAAATTGAGAGGAATATAATTGATTCCAGAGGTAGTGACAAAAGTTCATTTAGATTTTCTACTTCTTTAGAACCAATCATATAAACATAATGTAAAGGAGAAGAACCTAGCTTGATAATGAAACTAGAACTAAATTCTAACTTAGCTTCTTCTACTAGTTTCTTAGATTTTTTTATTAATTCATTCTTTAGTTTAGTTGAAGTATCATACTTCTTCACTGGAGTAAATACAAACAAGTGTTGAAAATCACCAAAAAATAGGTTTTTTATTACTTTAATCCAGAAATTTCTGATCTTAGTACTAGAAATCTTTTTGTCTTTTATCTCTTTAAATAGAAGACTCTGAAGCTCAGTTTTTGACTTCTTTTGAACTGTTTTACTAGTGGTTGAAAGTACAGAAATTATTTCTTTTTCAGTAACATACTTGAAGATATTTTCCTGTGTCACATCTACCACTCTTGAGAAGTATTTGTTCTTATAGTTCGTCTTGATGTTTTACGATTAACTGATTATTTAACTTTTTCATCGTTTCTGGTAAGAGAAATAATAAAAATTTAATAGCAAATAGAATTAAAAAGTAAATAGAAGGAATCTACTCAAAATACGATATTAGTTTTTAGAAGAATTAACTGTATTTCAAAAGCTGTTAATAGAGCACAGATAACAACAATACCAATAACCATTTTCCAGTTCTTTCTTTGTGACATTTCAACATACAAGATGAACCAGAGAATTGCTGCTACAGATAGAATAGCAAATAACACAAGTACAAAAGTAAGCCAACCACCAGTTAAGAGTCCGTTATACGCTTCGTAAGCCATTTTTAATCCCTTTTTATTCTTCTGTGCGTGATTTTTTTAAACGTTTAAAAACCTTTGCCATTTAGACAGATTAAACAATATTCCTATCTGAATATTACCCTGGAATAAATTGATCTCCATCGATTTTTCCTTTGAGATTTTTCTTCTTTAGATACATAGGAATTATCTTCTTGATGTTATCAATATCAAAACCTGTTCCCTCAGCTAATTCAGAAATACTGAATTCTTTACCAGAGGAAATAGCAAACTCAATCTTGTACTTTGGTGTATCTTCTTCTTTGAATTCACCTTTGGTTTTTCCTTTAGCACCAGTTTTGCTTTTACCACATTTTGGGCAAGTCCATGAAGCCATTCTTGTAATTGTAACATTTCCATCCTTATCAGGCATGGGGCTAACAAAATTCCATTCTTTATTTGTTGGAACTTCTAGAGGTAGCCATGTGTTTCCACATTTGCATTTAATTGGTTTCTTC
>MEHH01000174.1 GCA_001940755.1 Candidatus Heimdallarchaeota archaeon AB_125 | reverse complement strand
ATCCATTCCCTTTATAACATAAGGAATAAAAACATAGTTTGAACTTTTCAAAGCTTCAAGTTCTATCAATCTACCCATTGGTTTCTCTTTATCACTTAAACCAGCATTTCTTCCAAAAACATCAAGACAATTGCCAACTGGAATATCTATAGTTTCTCCAAATACTCTATATCTTTTTTCTGAAAAAGCAATAACTTGTGTGTTTCCTCCAGATACATAGAGAACAACAGGATCATCAAGACCTCCAACTAGCCGTCCTATTTCAACATGTGCTATAGGGTGATTTACTGCAATTAGTGGTTTGTTCAAAGATAGAGAAAGTGTTCTTGCAGTAACTGCACCTATCCTTAAACATGGTCCTAAACCTGGCCCTTTTGTGAAAGAGATTAAGTCTATTTCATTAGGTTTGATACCAGATTCTTGGAAAGCATCTTCAATTGCGCCTGGCATTGTTGAAGAGTGGAATTCAGAAGCTTCTCTAGGATGTATTCCACTACCATATGGTGGTTTGTAGGTTCTTCTTATATTTGACAAAACATTTCCTTTGTCATCAATAATTCCAACACCTAGTTTATCGGCTGAGCTTTCTATTCCTAGAGAAATCATTAGTATCACTTTGATAGTATTAGTTTAAATGTTTCTTTTTGAAACTATTTAGTAATCTTTAATATATCTGAAATATAGTTTTTAATGATGCCCCCCATAATAGAAACGGTTTTCCCATGGGAAAAGCAACAAAAAGCTATTTCAAAGAAGAATCAAGAAATTGGCATTTTAATCACAATTAATTTTATTTTTACTTATTTTCTCCTCTTCGTTTTCACAATTTTAGGAAAACTCTATCCTCTACTAAGAAATATGGATATTAATTTACTAGGATACAAAAGCTGGTTAGTTCAAGCATTAGGATACTTAGTTTATAATTGGTGGATCAGCATCATATTGTTTTTTGTTTCATTAATAATCGCAATTATTCTTTCATTACTAATGACAAGAACAAGTATTGGCGTATTTCGAAGCTATTTAGAATATATGAAAGTTGACTTCAAGGATAAACAAAGAGGATTGATTGTAAAAACAATAGCCAGAGATATTGGAGTTATAGCTGGCTTTTCAATTTTAATATTTGCAGTTTTAGAGTTCATTACATTTGCTGTAAGTTCCTTAATAGCATCCTTTGTTCTTCCAATTATTAGAAACTTAAATGAATCTTCCTTAGCTAACGTATTCCTTTCAATATTATTAACTCATATCCTCTTCTTTCCATTGTTTGTTTTTCTATATCAGAGAACGATTAAAAGGAAATATATCTCTACTACATCTTTTGATTTAAAGGAATTTGTAGATGAAGAAGGTGAAGTTGATATGGCAAAATGGAGAGCAAGAACCTGGGGAAAAAAACCATATACATTCGATTGGGAAGAGGAAGATGTGTTTCCAATAACATGTTTTTCATGTGGTTCAATCATATCAAGTAACCTAATTGAGTGTCCTATTTGTGATGCAGACTTAGTTAAAGAAATTGAAGAAATTGATGCAGAGTATTCAGTCGATATTTCTGAAGATGATAAGGAAGACAATAACCAGGAAAATACTGAGGAAAATAATGACGAATAGACAAACCAATCAGAATTACTATTATTGTTTCTTCTAACCGACTCCAATTATAATTCCTGCTACGATCATACCTAGAACTAAAAGTAGTAAGAATCCAGAGAAAAAGCCATTACGTAATCTTGTGCTCCTCAAACAGCCTGGGCACAAGATAATTTCTTCTGCTTTGTTTTTTTGTGATTGAAACATTACTGTTAAAGCATTTGTTTGCCAGTAAGCTCTTGAACAGTTTTCACAGATTGGAAGCTTACATCTGTTACATTCATTTTCTGCTATATACTTTGTATGAATATAGCATGTATCTCCTGACATATTAATCACTTTAGTGCCTCAGCCAAAAGTCGATCATCAGCGTTCAGATCGTTGCAACTACATCATTGGCTATTAATCATTATTTTGTTAATTTTAAAGAATTCCTATTGCGATGAAACTAATGAAACAATTTTGTCTACAACAAGTTCTCTAACTTTGGATATCGCATTTTCTCCTTTTATTGTTTCAATTAAGGGGAGTTTGCGTATCTTTGTCTCGTTGATAAGATGCTCATGGATTTTTCTAATATTTTCGAAATGCTCAAGCAAATCTTCTTTTTCCTGAGTATATTGTGAGCTTAAATTTTCTCTGTGCATCTCAGGATCAGGAACTGCCATGGTGATGTATATCGCGTTTGATTTCTTTAGAATAGTATCATCAAAGAAAGCTGGTAAAAGATGTTCTCCTTCTACAACAACTGATACTGATTCTTTTTCTGCTCTGGATAAAATAGCGTCAACCCCTATATTTACCAGTTTAGAATGATTTTCAAAACCTAACAGAACTTCATCAAAACGACTGCTATAAATCGGACGAAGGGTTTGAAAAGCCTTGTAAGATGAAGAGTGAAGTTCAGGCATAACATCTGCTGAGAGAACCTTTCTCAAAATATCGCGTATAACTTGAGTACCTACAACATGTTGAATACCCAGATCTCCAGCTATTTGCCTTGACAAAGTACTCTTTCCTGCACCTATAGCTCCAGAAATCAAAATCAATAAAGGAACATTAGAGCCTCTCCATTTTTCAATCATTAGATACTTATTAGCAACATCAGCACTATAGGCTTTTTTTAAGTGTGAAGAAACTATCTCATCTAGTTTCTTCTTATCTATTGTTTCTTCATGGAGATTTGTTAAATCATTATAAACTTGAATTGAGAATTCGTAACCTTCTGATAGAGAAAAACCAAGCATTCTCAACTTCTGAGCTAGAATTCCTCTAGAGAATAGTTGCTTCTTCTTTCCTTGTATATAGATTTGAGGTTCTTTCTCCATTTTGACATCACTGGAAAGTATGTTATATGAAAAATATAACTGAACTGTTAAAAAGTTAACTTTTTAGATTAGATATCCACTTTTATGTATAATGACAAATAATAATTCCGATAGTTTTCTTAGAATTAAAATAAAGAAAGATAAGTATGAGTATTTTTCAAAGGGAATCTTATCCTCATCTTTGTATTCTATCGGAATTAGTGCTAATCTCGCCTTAGAAGTAGCAAACCAGGTCGAAGAAGAGATGAGTTTAACCTCAGACACACCTACTAAGGAGAAACTGATTAAGATAATAACTTCTGCAATTAAAAATATAGACAAACGCTTAGCTGAAAGATATATAGTTTTTGAAGGAGAGGAAAAATACAAACCTATAATTGTTCTTTTAGCTGGAGTTCCAGGTATAGGCAAAAGTACTCTTGCCGTGGATCTTTCAAAGAGACTAGAAATAACCAACATCATTGGAACAGATATGGTCAGAGAAATTTTGAGACAGACTATTTCATCAGCACTTATACCAGAATTACACAGCAGTAGCTATGAAGCTTATAAGCATCTGAAACCTACATTGAATCCAATACTTCGACAATCAATAGTTGGTTATGAGGAACAGTGTAGACATGTAATTGTTGGTGTAGAAGCTGCAATTCAGTCAGCTCTATACTCCAGAGAAAACACAATCATAGAAGGTGTTCATCTTGCCCCTAATATTCTAAAGTCATCTATTCTTGAAGAATCCCATGTCATCATGATACTGTTTTATCTGGAGAATGAAGAAGAGCATCTTAGAAGAATTCAATCCAGAGGTTCAAAAATCAAACAAAGAGGTGCAGATAGATATCTTCAATCTTTTCAAGAGATTAGAAGTATTCAAACATATCTTGTTGAAGAAGCAAATAAGCATGAAATTCCTATAATCGAGACTTCAGAGAGTGCAAAAGCTATTGAAAAAATGATAGATATAGTCTGGGAGAGAATTTTGTTTCTTGAAAATAAAGAAAAAGAGAAAAAGTAGTTTTAAAAAGAACTTTTTACCTTACATTTCAAACTTGGAATTAGTGGTAATTCTATCTCGAATCCTACAACCGGTACCCAAATTTGATTGCTTTCTAGAATACTAGGATTTATCTCTCCAATAATTCCACATTCTTTATTGTTTATTATTATTTGACCACATCTTCCTTCAGTGAAAGAGGGATGATTAAATTGCTTTATCTCGTAGTTAGCGGAAAGTAAAGAAAGAAGATAATTTAATCGCTTGTGAGCTTCTTCAAAACTAGCATCCGCGTCTGCGAAAACAAACGCAGCATTGCTTTGAGTCAAAACATTTTCATCAGCGATTCTTACTACTTCACCAACCTCAAAAAGTATCTGAGGGTAAGTTTCATGAGTATTCTTAGAAAGAACATTAATTAGTAGAGGATAAAGTAAGTTTCTCATCACACTATAAGTAGATGAAACAGGGTTTTCAATTTTTACAAAATCTTGTTTATCAATGTTGACACGTGATGTTAGAATCTCAGGATCAGTAAGAGAATTAGTAAGAACTTCAACTCCTCCAGCACCCACAAGAATATTTCGAACAAGATTTTCACTCTCTGTTTCAGGTAGAATTCCTCCTGTTGTGAGGACCTTCCACTTTGTTGGTACAATTTTATTATAATCCAGAGCTATTACTAATTCTTCTGATATATCTACCCAATGAAGTATATCTTTTCTATAAGGAGGAATTTCAATAGTCAAAATGTTTCCTTCAATTAAATTACAGTTAAATCTTCTTTTTTCTACAAGTTTGGCAGCTTCTTTTGGTTTCATTTCAGTACCAAGATATTGATTTACTTCTTCAAGATCAATTTTAATTTCTTCCTTATCAAAGAGAGGTGTTATTACTGTTTCACTTTGAATTTCAGAAGGATATTCGATCTTTACACTATAAATTTCAGCGCCATGTTCGGCTAAAACTTGACATAGAATATTCAAAACTACATTGACTGTTTCAAAATTAGTTCCTGTAACTTCAATTAAGCTCTCTGTTGTTTCTTCTGTAATCTTGCCTACATCATTGCTGTTGATAACAGGAGGTAAAGATAATGTCATCCCATCTGCTGAAAGAAGTATTGGATAATGTCCATATCCTTTGACTATGTCTCCGAATTCTTTTCCTTTTTCATGCTCTTCCAAAATTCTGTCAAGAGTCATTGATTCTGTGTGTTCAAGAGGTATGAATTCATGGCTTTCATCTATCACTTTATATTCAATTGGACTTTTGATCATAGAGAGATTATAGAAACCTATCGAGGATCTCTTTCTTCGTCTTCCATAAGAATAATCTATTTTTTCAGAGAGTTGCATGATTTGTTTGATATAGTAATCATTGAGAGAAATGTTCTTTGCTAGAGCACAAGCTATGTAAGGTCTTGTCTTTGCAAGCTTTGAATCTCATGTTCCCTCCGATTATAACCATGTCCGGGTTGACAACGATGGGTCGTGCTTGGAGCATCTCGGGGAACTCTCGGATAGATTGAACGAGCTTGTCGAACCTCTCCTCTTTAATCGTCCTCGGATTCCGGGGATTCTCCCTTATCGCTGAGAGTTTCATTTGCTTGTTCCAAGACGGCTTCGAGGGTGTATCTGAATTCATCGTTATGGACGGCTAAAGTTAGAAGTAAAGTTGCGGGGTCGTCCCCGGCATGGAGTCGGATTGCTTTGTCATTCTCCGTGATGAGAAGGAAGTTCTTCGCATGGAGGAGGGCTTTTCTTGCGTTTCTCATAGTCTTGAATTGATTCAAATATACGATAAGCCACTTGAGGGACTATGGCGTTTCCATATGCTTTGATTGATTCTCTTCGCCACTTTGGAAAGGTGATACCGTCCAGTTCTTTGGGAAGCCCATCATCTCCTCCACAAACAGGGGGGAAAGTTGGGAACTCTTCCCACCTATCTTGAATTGTGAAGCTACTTCGTCCGATAGGTTTCCTTTTCCCCTGTCGATTGATGCGTTCGCCCTTTCTGCTTGTGCTGTCGGTGTCGGTAGCATTCCGCTTTTTGCTAGGTCGTGAAGTTGCGCTGAAAACTCCGTGCCACCTTTGTTC
>MEHH01000173.1 GCA_001940755.1 Candidatus Heimdallarchaeota archaeon AB_125 | reverse complement strand
AGATTTTTAGTTCGAAAAAAATGTTTTAGTCATTTCCAAGACTAATCAATACTGTTTATTATATTTTCTTCAGTGAATCAATTGTGATGAAAATGGACACAAAAATGACAAAGGTCAATGGACTTAGCATAAGATACATTGACATACCAAATGAGGGAAAAGAAACAATTGTACTTTTACCTTACGGTGGTGGCATGATAGGCATGTGGAATGGAGTTATTCCTCATTTTAAGAAAGACTATAGAATATTGGCTTTGGATCAGAGATGCCATGGTTTCTCTGATAAACCTGATGAATGTCATATTGATGACATGGCGATTGATGTTGCAGCTTTAATGGATATTCTTGAAGAAAACTGTTTACATCCAGAAATAGAAGAAGTAACAAAAGATCACTTGACAGTTCGTATCGAGTGTCCTGGTTCAACCGATGCTACCTTTACAATAAATCTTTCCCAATGGACTTTTGATGAGGAATGGGAAGTAGAAACCACTATTGAAGAAGTGAAGAAAGAAGAAGTCAAGGAAGCAACATAGACTACAATTATTTTTTGTTTTTCCGTTAATTTTAATTTCTTTCATTAAAATACTTTTATAAGGATATTTGTCACATCATCATAAGGAGTGTCAGGATATATGAGTTCTAAAGAGAAAACTACATCTCAAAAGACCACTAAGACTTCAAAAATTAGTTTGAAATCAATTTCAACACAAATAAAAGAAATTTATTCTAATATGAACAAAGTCATTGTAGGTCAAAAAGAAGTAATTGATGCAATGATTACAGCTGTTTTGGCAGACGGTCACGTTCTGCTAGAAGGTGTACCAGGAATTGCAAAAACTTTAATGGCAAGAGCATTAGCAAAAGCCATTTCAGCCGATTTTAAAAGAATACAGTTTACACCAGATCTTATGCCATCTGATGTAACAGGAGTTATGGCTTTCAGACCAGAAACTGGGGATTTCTATTTCAAAGAAGGACCTGTTTTTACTAACTTGTTACTAGCTGATGAAGTTAACAGAGCACCACCAAAAACTCAAGCAGCAATGCTAGAAAGTATGCAGGAAAAACAAGTAACAATAGAAAAACGAACAAGAAGCCTTCCTGAACCATTCATAGTTTTTGCGACTCAAAACCCAATAGAAACGGAAGGAACATATCCTTTGCCTGAAGCACAGATCGATAGATTCGCTTTCAAAATCTTAGTTTCTTATCCAGATGAAGATGAGGAAACTGAAATTGTTAATAGGTTTACAGGTGAATACGATTCTTATGATAAGTTAGAAGATATTGTTCCAGTTTTATCTGCTAAAGATGTAATAGCACTGCAAAAGTTTGTTCGAAAAAAAGTCAGTATATCTGAGGAGCTTTCAAAGTACATTGTTAGAATTGTTACTCTAACCAGAGAAAGTGAAGAAGTATACATGGGTGCAAGTCCCCGAGCTAGTATTTGGATGACCATTTCAGCAAAGGCTTCAGCAGCCATGGATGGAAGAAATTATGTTAATCCTCTTGACATTCAGAAAGTAGCAAAGAATGTTCTTCGTCATCGAGTTCTTATCAAACCTGAGTATGAGTTTGATGGAACAACTTCAGAGATAATTATTGATAGAATTCTAAAACATACTCCCGCACCAAGTATTCAGCAATAGAGATTGAGAATAATGAAGCTAAATCGTAAGTATATCTTACTTATAGTTTTGTGTATAGAAATCGTTCTCTTAGTGGGTACAAGCATTTATGTTATTAACGCCAAATCTGGTAATGCTGTTGCTCAAGAAACAGATTTCACTGTTGTTATTTCTAAAGATCAATATTATTTCAAAAATGATACAATGCGAACTGATGGTTACATTTACTGGGTTGATTTAAACTCTCCAGGAGGATATCTAACTATTTATGGTAATACTTCCGATATGTATGAACTTGTCTTCTGGGATGGAATCGGAAGTATGACTGAAGGTCAAAACTATGAGCTTTTTCCTGATAGAATTAGAGTGTATCCAAGAACAACTGGTTTGAATTATCGAATCAGAAGTAATTACTATCCTGATTACTTTCTTGATACCAACTTCGTAGTAATATTTGATACATTTTGGGCTCAATTCAGTTATTTAACTCCAGATGGAGATGAAAGATTTGCACCTATAACTTATCATAATAAACAATTATTACCTGAGGATGCAGGTCTTGTAAGTTTTGCCCCAACTGATAATGCTGTAATTATTAGAGAGGGTAAATCATTTGGAATCACTTGGGATTATGTTGAAAGAGCAATGGATCCATTCCATGATCCATTAACATACGAAGTTACATACAATTTTGATCCAATTTACTTACAGTTTACAGAACAAATGTTCGAAAATCAGTCACAACAACAAGAAATAGAACAGATCAATAGTTTATTGGATTTACTTCAAGTTTATTTTAAATTAATTGCATCTATTGCCATTGCAATTAGTATTATTGCTGCACTCTATGGTTATATAAGAGCCAAAAGGAAATTCAAATCCAAGCTAAATGAAGCAAGAAGTATGCCTAAAAAAATGCTAAAAGATATTGAAGCTGAAATAGAACCGAGGAAAAGAGTATCAGCTCTCTTCAATGCTTTCTTCATCATTCTTCTTATTTCTCCCATGTTTCATACGGATGAACAAGTTAACGTAGACATGGAAGTAGTTGCTAATAATAGAATGGTATCTGTAGAAGGTTACAATCCTATAGTAAATAGTGAGAGAGATATCAGATATGAATCCTCAATCGAATTAGGAGAAGACGGTATAGCCTTTGAGACGGTTATAATGGAACTACCCTTTATCATAGATAATTTTAGTATTTGGGTTGACACAGCAGCCGTGTTAGAATTCAGAGCTTATAATGAGCTACATGCACCATTATCCTATCAACAATATAGCGATAAATATCTAATAAGAAATCTTCAAGGATTCATAGAATATGAAATAGTTCGACCTTATACATACTACAATAATAGCAATATCTTGGTATATCTTGATTACTTCTGGTTGCTATTCATAGATCCAGAGTTGCAAATTGAAGAACAACCAACAATTTACTCAAAAGCGGATATTGAATTTACAGTAATTGTTCCAGAAGGAGCAATTTTATACAGTGCATCACCAGAAAGTATCTTAACTTTAAGTCAAACTCCTGAAGGAAGAAGAAAAGTTACTTTCACTGATGAGGATAGAGAAATAGATCCCTACCATGATCTATTTTCAACGCAAATAACATATTCTTTTATTGATGTTATTGAAGCGATAGAGAATCAATCCGCTAGATTTGAACATTTCAAAGTTGAAACAAGAATATCTGAGGAGCAAAGAGCTTCTTTAAGTAATAATCTTATATTCATTAGTTTATTAGGTCTGATTGCCCCAATACTAGCTTTTCTATTGACATATTTTATTATTCGGAGAAGAATGCTGCGGAAAATTCAAGAGGAAGAACAAAAGTATGAAATGCTTGTTTCAGTTGAGGAGATTCAGTTACAAGCCATGAATAGAGCTAAGGAAATTGATGCTTCAGCAGAACCATGGAAAGCTATGCTGGGTGAGTATTGGGAGTTATTAGGTTATCTGAGTAGAATTGTTCCAGTAAATCTTCTAGCAGCACCTGAAGAACTACACGAAAAGACAGTAAGACAGTATGTTCCAACCATTCTTATCTCTGAGACATTGGAAATACTCTCTGTAGGAAGAGCTGTTTCAAACAGTTGGATTAGCAATGAACAAATCTACTATAATAAACAACAAGCACGTGATTATTTAGAATCTGTTATGAAATTAATAGAAAAAATTGAAAAATGGAGAAAAGAGCAGACATGAAAGCTAGATCAAAGATATTCTATTTTGTTTTAATATCACTTTTAATTGGAAGTATTTTCCCAATTTATGATTCTATTGGGCAAGATGGTGTGTATACTTCACCAACATTTTCTTTTGAAATAGATCCAAATACAAATTTCACAGTTGTATCTAAAGCACCTCTAAAATGGAAACAATATCGATCTGAAAATATGACTGTTACAATTAAAGCAACAGGATTAGAAGTTGGAGAGAATCTCTCACTAACTCTAGTTTCATTTCTGTTTAATTACCCTGACGATCCTCTTCCTCATTCATCTGGTGCAAGGATTATCAATCAAAACCTAACAACAGTAAATGAAGAATATGAATTCAATAAGACATTTACTCCCCAAGAGCCAGATCAATTCAACATAACAATCAAAGTAATTGCAAATAGTACTGGAGTTCCTACTGCTCAAGAATTTTTCGCAGAATTTCCTGGAGATGAACCATATATTGAGGTTGAAAAAAGTAGAGCCTCACCTATTATCAATCTACCAGGTTTTCCTGATCCGCAAACTTTTGTTAGATGGATTTTCATCTTCATTGTAGCGATTGGTATGATCTCGTTACCATCGGTTTTTGTGGGAGTTACGAAACTTCGCGAAATAACGCAGAAAAGAAAGAAGAAAGGAGATGAGAAGAAATGAGTTCTAAAGAAACTACCACACCACTAGAAAGATCCATGAAGAAGATGGATGTTTTGATGAGATCATTTGGTATGAGAACTAGAATCTTTAAAGGTAAATCTAGAGCTATTGTAAAAGGAACAAGAAAACTCTATCCTTATGAATTAAATGCAACTTTGGTAGAAACAGCCAGAGGTGTAGGAATACGCGTTAGACTTGAGAAAATCTGGTATACTTTCCTTAAACTAACTCCATTCTTCATTATTATATTATTTTCAATACTTCAAGCAACTGTTCCTGGAGCAGGTGAAGCTATTGCTGGTGCAACAGGAGTTAATCTATTCTTGCTTCTGTTAGGATCAAGTCCTAATGGTTTGGGAATTTGGATAGCATTACCAATAATTGGATTAGTAATAGTTGGAGCTGAGATTTTAGAAAGGATAATTCGTTCTAAATATATTCAAGACAGAATGCCAAAATTTCTCAGTGGAGCAGAGTGGTCAGTAGCTGAACCTCCAGTAATTCTAGATCTAATTAGTTCTGCAAATAACCTCTTCTGGTTGATGTATGTTGTACTAATTATAACATTCGCACCAATGACCTTCCATGGAGACATATTTACAAAATTCTTAGAAGTGTACGAAGTTGAAGCAGGAGCTCTTATTGGAACTACAAAATTCATTTCAATTTTGAATGTAGCTTTTATTGGAGGACTTTTGTTTGCTGTTCTCTATCAGAATTTCGAGAAATTTAGAGGAAGTCTTGATAGGCAACAATTACGAGAGGATATCAAATTCGAAAGTCAAACAAGACAACTTTTCCAAATTGCAATTGGAGCAACAATGTTTGCATCAATAATGCTTGTAGGATTTTATTTCACATTTTGGTCAGGGATTACAATTAATCAAATTCTAATATTCTATGCTGTAACAATAGTGTCAAGTGTTTTAGGCGTATGGATATTTTGGCAAAAAGAGAGTTATATCTTCATAACTATGGCAATATGGTTCTTCTTAAGTGATGTAGTTATGATTTTCATGAATGCAAATAATCCTTCATATTCATGGATGATCATATGTAATCTATTTCTTATTATTCTTGTAGTAGTTCTATCACTGAATCGTTATTTCATGAAGTACTTAGAGCAAAAAGGAATTCTCGAACCTAGCTGGATGTATAGTCTATTTCCATTATTTGCATTTATCTCCGTACTACTTAAGAAGAAAGTTAGAATATCCAGAGGAGCAGATAAGGAACTTGATGAAATTCGAGAGGAAGAAATGAAGGATAGAGTAAAAGAAAAAGATCCCTTAGTAATTGATATGGATAAAATTAAGAAGAAAGGAAAAGAAGCAGTAAAAATCATTCAAACTTATCAAAAAATGCTTTCCAGAATTGTAAAGGGAGAGGTTAATATCGTATCTCTTGTAGGTATAAACGATCTTATTCTAGATATAATAAAAGATGATAAACAATTACGCAAGGAAGCTGTTCAAGTTTTCAATGTAGTAGATAGTTTACTC
>MEHH01000172.1 GCA_001940755.1 Candidatus Heimdallarchaeota archaeon AB_125 | reverse complement strand
TTAGAGAATCCATAAATCCTATCTGAACAACCTCTGAGCGAATATCCTCTATCATTTTTACGCACTCATCAAAATCATAACCATCTTGAATCAACTCACTTAATCTTATAGCTAACAATCCTTCACCTGCTGATGCATTTAGAGAATCAATTACAACGATATCATCTTGGTAGAACTGTTTTGCTGCTACACACGCCTGTTGATAAGTGTTTGAGAGTTTGCTAGAGAGAGTTATTATTATGATCTTATCATAACCATTATTCAGATATTCATCAAAATATTCTTTCCACTGTGCAAGATTAGGTGCTGAAGTATTTGGAAGATTGAATTCGTAAATCTTTTCATAATATTCTTGGGGAGTTATCTCAACTCTATCTTTTAGTATCTTTTCATCAAATTCTATGTTGAGAGGAACCATCCCAATATCATGTTGTTTAAGAACAGCATCTGGAATATCGCTACAACTATCGACTAATATTTTGATTTTCACACTAAAAATTAGTTAGATGTTATTTTAAGTATTACTAGCGAATATCCTCTAAAAACATGAAAACTCAATCCTCTAAAATCAAAAATAGATGGATTCAGAATTATTTATTAATTGCCAGTAAGAACTCACTATAATGGATGATGAATATCTTTTAGTTTCAGATAAACCTCATATAAAATTAAGGCATAGGTATCTACCTTCTTTAGATGAAAAAGATAAGAATAGAACTATTTTGGTGATCCCAGGATGGTTAGATAATATAGATGCACGTATGCCTCTTCTCCAATCATTTCAGAAAATTAGTAATGTGATAATGTTTGAACCTCTAGGTTATGGTAAATCATCGGCTATAAAACGACGTGGAATGTACAATATTAACATAATAGCAGATGAACTAGCACAGATTATTTCTCACTATAATTTGGAAGGTTCTGAATTTTATCTCTGGGGGAGTTGTGCAGGTTCCGCAATTGCATACCAATATTATATAGATAAAAAGGGTCCAAAACCAAGAGCTCTCTTAATGGCAAGTCCTGAGTCGAAATTTAAAACTAAATGGTGGTTCGACGTTCTGAATCTTTTTCCATATCCACTACAGTGGATGTATTACAAAATGATAATGTTCATCCTTAAAGTCTATATGAAACGAAAAAGTCCAGATGATGTCAGAAATATAGATTATTCGTTAAGAAGATTTAATGAAACAAGTTTATTTGTGCAATTAAGAATATTAATTGAACTAGTCCATCGCTATGATATTCGTGGGAGAGAAGAAGAACTTGATATACCTCAGTTGATCTTACTAGCAGAGAATGACTGGTTTACTGATGCCGATAATTCTAGAAAATTAGTTAATTATCATCCAAAATCCAAAGTAATTAGCTATGGTGATGTACATCGATTTATAGTAGGAAATGAAGATTCGATTTCTGAATCAATTAACGATTACATCAATTCAATTTAGATACTCTAATAACCTTTTTATTTCATAAGATTAATTCTCATTTGATTAATATGGTAGTATTTGAAGTCAATGAAGTTACACTTTACAAAATGGGTGTAGGGTGGCTCTCATCAAGAGCTACTTGTGAAGAGAAAGATGTACTCTTTCCTGTATTAGTAAGAAACCAAGATGATTTTCTCAAAACCTTCCACGTTGACATAGAAGGAGAAGCTATGCTTTCATCTATTGCTTTTGACACAGATAGTAGTAAAAGCATAGAGATTGACCAAAAAGGTAATGCTCTTGCATCAATACTTAATTTGTTATCTGGATCAAAGGTAAAAATAGGTGCTTTAGAGGGAAAATTGATTGGATATCAATATGTAGAATCCGAGAATGGTAAAGATAATATGATTGTTCTTTTAATGACAGAAGATCTAGCGATACACCCTATTCCTGCTGAGACAATTGAATATATACTTCCAGCAGAAGAGTATTTTATCAAGAATCTAAGTGACCAGATTGATTTACTTTCCAAAAGTAAGAAAGAAAATGTCAAGAACATAAAGATCTCATTCACTGAAGAAGGAAAGAAAGTCGTAAATGTTTCCTATCTTACAGAGCTACCAGCGTGGTTATCTACATATCGAATCTATGCAATTGACGAAAAGAATGTAATGTTTGAATTATGGAGTTTAGTAACTAATAATTCACAACAAGATTGGATAGATGCAAAGGTTCATCTTATTACTGGATTGCCAATTTCTTTCAGATATGATGTCAGCTCTCCATGGCTTATTGATCGTCCTTATGTTGAACGTCCAAGACAAACAGGTATTAGTGTAATGACACCTGAGACAAGTTATGAATTGAGAGAAGAAATGGCTCCACCAGCACCTACTGCAGCTCCAGGAAGAGGATTAGCACGCATGAAAAAATCTATGGCAAAAGAAGCAATGGTAGGAGGAGCAGCTGATTTGGATGATTTATATGAATATGAACCAGCAGCTGAAGTATCTGCTGATATAGTTGATACAACTGAAAGCGTTTCTTTCAGCCTAAAACAACTAGTAACTATCAAGAAAGGTGAATCAGCTTTTCTATTACTTCATTCGAAACAATTGCCCAAAGAAACAATCAATATCTATAACAAGAATCAACATGTATCCCATCCATTCAAAGCAATTGTAGTTGAGAACTTAACTGGCTACGGATGGGAAGCGGGTCCTGTTACTATTTATGAGAAAGGAAATTATGCGGGAGAAGCAATGTTAGATAAAGTTCCGAAAGAAGAAAAACAAATCATACCCTATTTAGTTGAGCAAGATATTTCTATCAAACAAATAGAAGATTCAACAACCAAGAAAATAGGAATTTCGCTTTCAGATCATTATTATGTTGAAGCTTATCTCAATGAAACCTTTTACAAATTAGAAATTGATAACAAGAGTGATGAAGAGAAAACAATGATTTGTGAGGTTCCAAAACTATATGGTTACAAGATTGATAAGAAGAAATATAAAATTGAAACTAAAGAAACAGCAAATTATTTCCGTTCTAAAATTGTTATAGAAGCTAAAACAACAAAGAAAGTCACAATTCCAACCATGCGTAAAACTTCTGAAAGTGTTTCTATTGCATCAGTTTCAGATGAGTATCTTGATGAACTATTAAAATTAGAAACGATAACTGATAAACAAGCCCAGATTTTGAAAAAGATCAAACAAATGAGAAAAGATAAAAACCAAATCAATGAGCAGATAAATTCTGAACAATCGAATCTCACTAGAATAGATCAAGAATATCAGAGAATAACTCAATCTATTAATGTTCTCACTTCTGAAGGTGATGAAGCAAAAGTGAGAGCTAAATATGTTGAGCGCATGAATAATCTTTTTGAAACAATGGAGAAAAAGCGTAAGCTTGTTGAAGACTTACAACAAAAATTAAGCACTGTAGATGATGGAATTTATGAGATACTTGATGAGCTTTAACTCCCTTATCTTCTTTTTTCCATCCATTTTTCTATTTCTTCAAAGAGTTGATGTCTTCCAGCATCTTTAGGAATTACATGCCCCCCTTGATTTATTATAACTAGAGTTTTGTCTGTTGAGTTTACAGTTTTCATAATGTCTTCAGCGAAACTAAGAGGTATCCCTGGATCATTTTTACTATTCACTACAAGTATAGGCACTTCTATTCTATGTATGGATTTTTTTACCTCTCTAAGTAGTTTGTAGATTTGTTTTATAGCTCTAATTGGATAATATCCATAACTTTTGTGAGTTGAGAGAGCTTCTAAATCTTCCCATCCTGTTTCTTCATTTTTGTGTTTTGGATAGATCAAACCTAGAAATGGAATTCCTATAATAAGATACATTCTCCAATCAGGAACTTTGTAAACTGCAGCTAAAGGGATGATACCTGCTAAATCTCTGTTCCTTGAACCTAAAAGTAATGTTAATGCACCACCCATACTAAGACCACAAACATATACATTCTCATATTTTTTCTTCATTTTATCTAACTTAGTTTGAGCAAAATCTATCCATTCTGTCCAATTGGTTTTGTTAAGATCATCAATTGATGTTTCATGACCTGGGAGAGTAATATTATCAACAGAAAAACCTTGTTTTTCAAGGAATTCAGCTAAGGGATTCATCTCATAATGAGTACCTGTAAAACCATGTATTAATAGGAAGCTGGTGCTTGAAGTTTCACTCATGAGCAAATAATAATAATATGCTTAATAAAAATTGTCAATTCAATAGAATGTTTAGTTTTTGTAGAAAAACTCAAAAACAAAGAAGAAAACTATTATTTGTGATAGATCCAATAACCTTCTGGACATTAATAGGAATCATTTCCTTAGTGTTACTCTTATGGGCTACTATCACAATATCTAGAGGAATTAGATATGAGTTTCTACAAGTCTTAGGCTTTGTTCTTCTAACTCTTTCAATAACATTGACAGGATCTTTTTCCTATATTTATAACGTAGGGGATGAGGAGATAATATATTTATCACTAAGCTTAGCATTTGCCTTTCTCTCATTAGCACTAATTTTATTAGGGACTCTTTCTGCAAGACGAAGATGGGTACGAAGAAGGGGAACTGAAAATCTAAACAGTTTTACAAATCTGTTAATTTTTCTAACAGCAGGAGTAATATTTATAATATTAGAAGGAGTTATATTATTATTGGCAGGTATATTTCTGGGAGCATTTTTAGGGAAGGCGGGAAGTCTTGAGACATTGAATTTCATCCTAAATTTTCCTGTAATTTTAGTTAAATCACCAAAGAAGTTGAAGACCTATTGGAAAATGTTGAAAGAATTGAGGGATTTTAAGAAGATTGATCTTTTGGATAAAAGAAATCAAATAAAGAGCCTTCGCGAAGAACTAAATTTTAAAAAGGAAGAATCTAAAAGACTTAAGCTTCAAATCAAAAGATTGAAATGGGAAGGATATGGAAAAAGGACTTTTTAAAGTGAGAAAATTGATTTATATCCCTATTATTCATGTAAGCGCTGACCTGGGCGACATTGCTTCTGAAGTAGATAAGAAGGGTAGGACCTTGTTTGGAGAGAAGGATTGGAAAAGACACAAGGAAGCCATATTAGGATTTTGGGATTCTGTCGCTCACTATTTTGGTTCTCTTGGAGTAAAAGGTTTTAAAATATATCAAGATGGGTTAGTGGCTGATGAAGAAATAGGTCAGAAGATTGTCTCTGAGGGGGTAAAAAAAGGGAGCAAAAACTATGAAATTATCTCAAAGCTCCTAAGCCAAGGAGCTCAACTGGTAAGAACGGAGGAATTCTCTTTAGTGAAAAGGGAATATGATTATATCATCAAGTTAGCCAAAACAAGAAAATATTTTAAAAAAATAATAGCCGCTCTGAATTATAAATTTCATAAAAAGAAATTGCTAAGAGAAAGAGATGAATTTATTGCTCAGACTATAGATAAGACTTTGGGAGAAGGAGAAACAGGAGTCCTATTTTTAGGAGCTCATCATGAGATTATTTCCAGACTCCCTGAGGATATTGAAATAATAGAAGTAAAGGAAAGAGAAAAAATAAAGGAGTATCAAAAAAGCCTTCTGTCAAAAAAAAATAAGGAAAAACTGAACCAACTGGCTGATTACCTTATTTCTCCCATCGAATAATTATCATAAAGCCTTCCCTCCGATATTGCTCTGCGTTCTGTCTTTTTATGCATAATAGCTTCTCGCTTTAGGATAAACAGAAATGGAGAGATAATCGTGGACAGTTGCCAAGGTTTAGAGATAATGGCCTAACCTTTCTAGCTTTTTTCATATTTTTCAGTTCATCATAGCTCAAACAATTCAGAACATCTTTTTTCTCAAGCCGGGCGCGGCGAACAATCCCCACTCTCAAGCGCATCATTTGGAGCCCGCCTGCGTTCAGTAATATTTCTATTGAATCCATCATCGATGGCAGCAGTAACTAAGTCAAGTTTTTTCAGTGATTCGTAATGAAAAGTTAAAATTAGGCTTTGTCCCAAAGTGACGGGAAACATCAAATCCATGCATAGGAAACTCTCAATTTAGAAAACCGTAACTGCTTATGTATTTTAAGATATTTCTTCCAAAGTTCATCCCAAAGA
>MEHH01000171.1 GCA_001940755.1 Candidatus Heimdallarchaeota archaeon AB_125 | reverse complement strand
CCAGTGTTCTTTCACAGTTAAAAAAAGAAGTAGTAATCAGAAGTGTTAGAGATTTGGTTTTGGATAGATGGGATCTTTTCAGTGAGATTTTATATGAATCTCCATTCTTTGAGCGTCTTTCGGTTCCGAAAGGAGAGAATAGAAGAATTAGTCTCTATTCCAGGAATCATTGCTTATTCCCATCACTTTACAGATGAAGGAAAATGGATAGGTGGTAAAGTTAGCAGTGTTAAGCTGAAAGATTTATCAAATTCCTTTTACCCTTTAAAACAGATTATTCCTGAGGGTGTGAAAGGTACTAAGAACGAACCGATTTTTGGGAAAGCATACTATTTAGAGACAGATAGGGGGTGCTCAGAAAGGTGTAAGTTCTGCTTCGTAGGAAATTGTAGATTTCCTAGAACATCTCGATCTTTGGACAGTTTAATTGATATTATTGATCAAGCTGGAGAGGTAAATGATTTTGACAAAATAGTTCTGTATGGAAGTGCTATTGCTCAATCTGGTATTCTTGATGAACTGATAGAGTATATTGTTGATAAGGGGTATGAAGTATCTTGCTCATCATTCAGAGCTGATTATCTTTCTGAGAAATTACTAAAAGCTCTTAGAAAAGGAAAACAACGTACTCTTTCACTTGCTCCTGAAACAGGAGATGAAAATCTAAGAATGGCTCTGAATAAAAGAATGGAGGATGAAACTATTTTCTCAGCACTCAAGTTAGCTTGGGACACAGGTTTTAGACGATTAAAACTGTATATGATTTACGGATTCCCTTGCGAAGAAGAGAAAATAAAAGATTCAACAAAAGATTTTCTTAGTACAGTCAGAGAGAGACATTTCCCTACAGGTAGAATAGGGATTTCCATGAATCAATTTATCACAAAAGCACACACTCCTTTCCAGTTTGCTCCTATGATAGGTGTTAAGGAATCCAAAGAAGAACAAAAGTGGTATAAAAGCAATTTATATCAAATCAAGAATATTGACTTATCACTTTATGCACCAGAATGGTCCATAATTCAAAGGGTTTTATCCTTACAAAATCATGAGTATTACCCTGTTATTTACCAAATTGCAAGAGGTAGAAATACTGTGGGCAGTTGGAAATTAGCTCTCAAAGAAATTGATAGCAATCTAGACCAGGAAGCTAAATGGAAATATGAAACAAACGAACCTCTTCCTTGGGATCACATTACACATACTTTAGAAAAGAAAACACTTATTTCTTCCTATATGAAATATCTTGAGACAATGGAATGCAAATGAAATGATTTCAGACTTTCCTCAAACAATTCTAGAAGCTAAAATTTTTCAAGATAGAATTGCAAAGAACACTATTCTAGAAGATCAATTTTCTAAGATTAAAACGATTGGAGCATTTGATATATCCTATAAAGATGACAAAGCATTTGCAGCAGGAATTATTATTGACTCCATAACTGAAGAGGTTCTTGAGGAGAAGGTAATAGTGAGTAAGATTCCTTTTCCATATGTTCCAACCTATTTATTTTTACGTGAAGTTCCTTCTTTCATCTCCTTATTATCAGAAATCTCAATCAAGCCTGATTTAATACTGATTGATGGCCATGGTATCGCTCATCCAAAAAACACTGGCTCAGCGACAGTTTTTGGAGTATTAACAGAGATTCCATCCATAGGTGTAGCTAAGAAACCTTTGAAATTTTTCAATTATAAACAAACTGAGTTGGAATTTTTAAAGCAGGTTATTTTAAATAAAAACTTCGTAGGTTACAGATATCAACCAAAGACTAGTTGGAATCCAGTTTTCATATCCCCAGGAAACAAAGTTTCTGTAAAATCATCATTTACACTAGTCCAAAATCTTTTCAAAAAAAGCTTCAAATTACCTTTTCCTCTTCACAAAGCTCACAATTTAGCTACAGAATTTAGAAAATCGAATTAAATCTGAACAAACTAATTCATTTCTTATTTTATTATTGTGAGTGATTCAATATCTCGCTATAAGGTTTTATCAACTGGCTAATTTTCAATTGTGGCAAAAAAATAAACATAAAAAAAATAGTTCAAAAATGGCTCATTAAGTGTTTCTTGTTACTTATTTATGGAAAACTCCTAAAAGAGTGGTTTTCGCTTGTATTATAAGAATATGAGATTGTGCAAAAACTGAAAGAACAAATTTTGGACAAAACTACATCATTAGATAAAAAAAGACATTGTATATTTGAAGAAATACAAAGAACCATAAAAAGACAAAATAGATATGTCTAAGGAGAAATGTGCAATTATTTAAACTTCATGTTTTAGAAACTGTTTTTTTTGTATTTTTTCTTTGTGGTGTCAAAAGAATGTGAAAGCGGCTTTTAACGATGCAAGTTGGTTTAATTCTCTTGAATTAATTTTAAATAACTTTAAAAAGGGAACTTGTCGAATATTCTTTAACCAAGCATGGAAATGGTTTAAGTGGCTGTAGCTCTTGAAAATCCAAATATAAATTTAAATCTTTTAACTGGGTTACCCCCCAGCGCTGTTACAATCTACAAGATAGTAATCGGTAAAGGACCTATTACTAGTAGCGAAATAGTCGATTTATGCAGTTTAGCTCCAAGAACTGTAAGACATGGACTAAAGTTATTAGTCAGAGCTGGTTTAATTCTAAAACTCCCACATTTACTTGATATGAGATCATGTAAATTTTATGTAGATTAAAACAAAGAAATAATATCTGAGTTCTAATCTTGTTTATTTTTAAAAAAGTGTATAAGAGGATTTTATACCTCTACATCACTTGAATGGAATAGAACATCACGATTAATCGCTGATTTAAAGAGACCCAAAAGAAGTTCATTTGTTGTCCTTATAGCTATTGGTACTGAATCTGCAGTTAGGAATGCAAAAACAGCTTCATGATTGCCATCAAGAATTCCACAATAGACATCTTTTTTGTCATAGTGTTTCAATTTCAATCCTGTAAACCTTTCTGAAAGAGGTCTCAAAATAGATTGATGTCTTTTATCAAAATATGAGACTAAAGTTACTCGCTGTGCTTTGGTGTATTGCATCATTTCTTTAAGAAGGTCTTCATCAACTTCTGGAGTAACTAGAAGGAGTTCATAATTTGATCTCATAGCAATGTCTGTTATACTTGCTTTGATAGCTTCTTCTCCAACAATAATAGAAGTATCATGTTGACCTTCAAAGGAATATGAGGAAGCAGCACTGTCAACTTGTCTTAATTCATCTTCTCTTGTATTTACAACTTGGTAGAAAGTCATTGCCTTCTCCAATAGAGAATCCATTTGAAAGTCTAATATTTCATCTACATCTTTTATTACTGCAGCCACTTGAGAAACAAGAGTGTTGATTTGTATCTCTTCACCTTCAGAAACCTGTTCAACAATCTGATCCTTCTGCTCATCTTTGTAATCATTCAAATGCTGTTTCAATTCAGTTAGCTGCATAGCTAATTGATTTCTTTTATCTTCTGATTTTTGTTGAAAAGCTTCTAATGAGTTTTGTATTTTTTCTTTTAAATCAAGTGCCATTTTCTCTGAATCTTGTTTTGATTTACTTAATTCTTTAATTGTGTCATCTTGAATCTTATTGATAATTTTCGTCTTTTCATTATCATGTGATTGAAAGTCTTTCAACACCTGTTCTTTGGTCCCACCTAGCTGATTCACAACATTTTGTTTTAATTGTTCTGAAACTTCTGAGCAAGAATCATATGATGAAGAAGCAAACTTCTCTGTTTCGTTTTGAAGTAATTCCAAGAGATTTTTAGGAAGTAAATCAACCTTTTCCATTTTGGTATCGGTTAGTTCATTCTTTTTAGTTCGTACTGTTGTTTCTCCTGCAATCTGAAAATGATCCAATTTAGAACGTAAAGCATCCCTTACTTCATTTAAAGATAATACATGTTGATCTATTAATTGTAATCCACTCTCATTCAAATCATTAGCTAAATTACGAACAGTATCTCTTGCGTCTTGAAGAGGGGATTCAACTTGTTTCTTTCCTTTACTTAATGCTTCAGCTATTTTAGATGACAAGAAGTTAGTTTGTCTGTCAATTTGCTCAACACTTCTTCTAAGTTCTTGAGTTTGTTTAATCTGATCAGTGAAAATATTGTTAACTTCTGATGATAATTCATCAACTACGTTTTTAGATTCTTGTGTCCAAGCACTATAAGCTTCTTGCCAAATTTTATTATAATTATCAAGGAATGATTCCTGAACTTCAGTCAATTCATTCACAAGATCCTTTAGAGCATTATCTAAATCTGGTGCTAATTTTTCTAGAAACTCTTTATGATTCTCAGTGTGGGCATCTAAACCATTGTTTATAATTTGTGTTAGATTCTCAAAAGAACTTTTTATTTTCTCTTCAGTTGTGTCTACTAAAACATCACTGTTGTGTTTTGCTGTGTGATGAAATTGTTTAACAAAAGCATTAAGTTCTTGCACAAAAGCTTCTAATTGAGTAGAAAAAACATAGGGTTGTTCCATCACTTGAGATAAATATCCTGTTACTTCTTTCTCTGTTTCTGTTATAAAAGCAGATGCAGTATTTTCAGTTTGTTCACTATGCTCAGTATATTGCTGGAATAGAGCTTCAACTACTTGTTTAATTATACCACTAACTACATGAATGTCAAAAACAGTACCTTCACCTGTTAATTCCAAAGTCCCTCCGAATTTATTCTTCTTTTCTTTATAATCTTCTTTTGTTCCCTTTAACGCAGTTATCACAGCGTCTAAGGAGTATAATGCATCTTTTTCAATAACTATGTATTCCTTAAGAAAAGGAAGCATGCCAAAGTATTGAGGAGTTTTTCCTGCTGTTTTCTTCAAGAAACCCAATTCTTCCAGATTCTTAACTGATTGAATGAGGGTAAGAGGATCTAAGCCAGTTACAACTAGTAACTCACCAATAGTTACTTTACCTAATCCAAGTGTAGCAGAATACACCTTAATATCAATTTCATTAAAGCCTATACGAGTTAATAATGGTGGTAGTATATCTATTCTTGACATTTTTTTCAGCCTTTTTTTGCTTATATTAAATAGCATTAGTTTACTACATAAATTTTATTGCAATTGAGAAATAAGCTATCTCACTTAAAAAGAATATACAAAAGGCAAACTGTTTTCAGGTTCTATTCAACTTCCACTCCAACTCTAGGGCAATCTGATAATAAAAAGCAATTATTGCACTTTGGATTTTGTGCAATGCAAAGAGCTCTACCATGTGAGATAAGTAGATGAGTAATCCTTCCCCATTTTTCTTGTGGAATAAGCTCCATTAAGTCCTTTTCAATTTTGGTTGGATCTTTGTTTGAAGTCAAACCTAGTCTGAAGGAAATGCGTTTTACATGTGTATCTACCGCAATTCCTTCATTAATTTTAAACCAATCATTTAGAAGCACATTAGCAGTTTTTCTTCCAATGCCGGGTAAGCTAGTTAACTCACGCAAAGACGTTGGGATTTCTGAATTATGTCTTTCAATCAATTCTTTTGACATTTCATGAATGAATTTTGCTTTGTTTCTGTATAATCCAACCTTAGAAATAGCTTTCTCGATATCGTGAATAGATGCACTTGCAAAAGCTTCAGAATCTGGAAATTTATAAAAAAGTTCTTTGGTTACTGAATTAACTTGTTTATCAGTGCTTTGAGCACTTAGTATGGTGGCAACTAGTAACTGATAAGGAGAAGTATAATTAGATAACCCACCTTTGAATTCAGGATAATGTTCTTCTAGTTTATCTAAAAGTAACAGTGTTCTTTTCTTTCGAGAAGTGCTCATCAAAGAAGAAGTAAATGTATGTAATTTATATGTTTTTACAAAACAAAAACAACAAACAATGATTTTTGTAAATCATTAATATTTAAATTGAAGACTGAGAAGGGGCAACAGACATTACAAAGTGATTATTATGATAAGTTTTAATGAATGGTTACAGAATATCAATTGGAAAAAAGTAGGATACATAGTTCTAAAAAGCTTGATCTTTACAGCATTTTTCGCAATTTTACATTATCTCTACTATCTTAATCCAAATCCATTCTTCCAAGCAATATCTGGAAGAGATGAATCAGTTTTT